>JBCCDZ010000001.1:0-45161 GCA_039030525.1 Pseudomonadota bacterium
CGCCGACGCGCTGATACTCGCCCAATTGCAGGAACCGCAGAAGCTTAGGCTGCAATTCGATCGGCATCTCGCCCAGCTCGTCGAGGAAAAGTGTTCCTCCTTCGGCGATCTCAGCGGCGCCAGCGCGATCAGACGTCGCACCAGTAAAGGCGCCTTTGACGTGGCCGAAAATCTCGCTTTCGATGAGGTCCCGCGGGATCGCGCCGCAATTGATGGCGACGAATTTCGCTTTTCTGCGCGGGCTCATATCGTGGACGGCGCGTGCGACCAGCTCCTTCCCGGTCCCGGTTTCGCCGGTGACAAAGACACTCGCTTTAGACGGAGCGGCGGCTTCAATGGATTTGAAAACACCCTGCATGACGAGCGATTTCCCGATGATCCCGCAGAAGTCTGAACGGTCGATTTCCGCCTCGTAGTCTTGAACCACTTTCTTAAGTTGGAAGTTTTCGACAGCATTCTGCGCGGTCACGCGAAGGCGGTCTTTGGTCGTGGGCTTGACGACAAAATCAACGGCGCCGCGTCGCATCGCGTCGACCGCGACGGACATAGACCCATTTGCGGTGATCACGATGACCGGCGCGTTGAGGGCGTTATCTACCCAGCGGTCGAGCAAGTCTAAGCCGTCTGCATCCGGCAATTTCAGGTCGAGGAGAATGCAATCCGGCGCCTGGGCCTCAACAGCGGCAATCGCTTTTACACCGGTATCCGCAATTACGATCTCGCTAAACTCGTGGCGCAGATGCGCCTCATAGGTGCGAGACAGTGACGGCGTATCTTCAACAATTAGGAGTCGACCTAAATTCGGCATGGTTTAGTCTCCCAAATAGTCTTGTTTGAGCGCAGTTTGGACCGCCGCCGACTCTGTTTCGATACTGGCAATGAGCGTTTCAATTTGAGCGCTACTGCCTGCTTTGGCCTTTTGCTCGAGCTCTGCTGCGAGGCGGCTGAGTTCGGTTGCGCCGATATTCGACGCTGCACCTTTCAAGGAATGCGCGTGATGTTCCAATTCATTCGGCTCGGAGGTTCTCAGGCCGGGGATCCGCCAACTGAGTTCGTCCAAAAATATGCGACCAATTTCGGCATAAGTTTCGAAGTCTCCCTCCCAAACTTGCTGGATCGCGTCTGTGTCGAGTGCGTTCATTTTCGTTTCCATTGAGGGGTTGTCTGGAGTCGCCGGCAAGAGCCATTCTTTGAGGGCGTCTCGCAGCGCTTGCGGGCGAACTGGTTTTGTGACGTAGCCGGTCATGCCGTGCTCGAAGGCTTGGTCGCGGTCGCCTTTCAGGGCGTGCGCGGTCATCGCGATGATAGGTTTATCAAACCCGCGATCCCGCAACACTCTGGTGGCTTCCAAGCCGTCAACATTTGGCATCGAAACATCCATCAGGACGACATCGAAATCTGAGGCCAGCGCCGCGTCGATCGCCGCTGCGCCGTCCAGGACGTGGTGATAGTCCAGCCCCAATCGGTCGAGCATTTTCTTGGCAACCATGGCGTTGGTTTCTGAGTCTTCCGCGATCAGAACGCGGCCCGACAAGCGAACCACTTCCGCATCCTTCATGTCCGATGACTGGGCTTGCTTTTCAGCCTCTTCCACCGGGATTGAGAATGTGAAGGTTGAGCCAACCCCTGGCGCGCTGCTGACCGATATCGTGCCATCCATAATGCTCGCAAGCTCTTGGCAAATCGCGAGTCCGAGGCCGGCACCGCCATGGCTTTTCGAACGTGAGGAGTCGGCCTGCTTGAATCGATCAAACAGCACAGCTTGGTCTTTTTTCGAAATGCCAATTCCAGTGTCTCGCACGGACAGCGTGAGGCGTTTATTTGGTGCCTCTCGGTCATATTCAATGCTGACAGCGACTTCGCCGCGCTGCGTGAATTTGATCGCATTGCCGACCAGATTGAGAAGCACCTGCCGAACCTTGCCGACATCCGATTTTATCGAATGGCCACCTGATTTCACCTCGGTACTGAGTGTAATGCCTTTTTTCTCGGCCAAGGGGCGGAAGACTTCGGACACCAATGTTGAAAGCTCCGATGGATCGAAGACCGAGTATTCAAGATCAATTTCGCCCGCTTCGATCCGAGAGAGGTCGAGCAAGTCATCGATCAGCGTGAGCAGGGTTTCTGCTGATCGTTCCGCCGTCTTAATCAGGCCAGCCGATTCCGCGCTGATACCGTCGTCCTCAACGAGGGACAGGGAACCGATCACTCCGTTTAGAGGTGTTCGCATCTCGTGAGACATGTTCGCTAGGAAATCAGATTTCGCAGAGTTCGCTTGTTCCGCCGCCTCTTTTGACTGCCGCAATTGCTGTTCCCTGGCGAGGCGGTCGGAGATATCCCGGATAACGCCATAGTATAAAGCGCCATCTTCACTTTCGATTTTTCGTCCAAGCAACTCGGTTGGCACGCGCTCTTGTTGTGCGTTTACGAAATCCATCTGCACGCGCACGGTTTCGCCGTTACCCGCGCTCGCCATACCTGCTAGCGCTGCCGCGAGGCTCTCGGCTGGCACGAAGTCCATGGCTGGTCTTTTTAGCATTTCCTCCTTCGGATACCCGGCGAGTTCGCAGGCCAGCGTGTTGGCGTCCAACAGATCGCCTTTGCCATTGATCACGACAATCGCGTCTGGAGAAAGCTCGAACAGACTTTGAAAGCGTTCTTCCGAGGCGCGCAGCTCGTCTTGGGCCGCGCGTGCCTGAGTGATATCCCGAAGGTAGGCTGAGAAAAACTTAGTGCCGCCAAACTCGACCGGCGAAATGGCCAGCTCAACCAGCAGCTCATCGCCTGCTTTGTTTGTTGCGGGCACTTCGATGCGTTGATTGAGAACGGCATGCTCCCCCGTGCTCAAATAGTGCTTCAGCCCGTTATGATGCGCGTCTCTTAGATTGGCGGGAATGATGAGGTCGGCGAGTTGTGCGCCGACAGCCTCTGCGCGGGTGTAACCGAAGACCTGTTCCGCCGCGGGATTAAACTCAACGATAAGTCCGGCCTGATCCATCATGATGATGCAATCCAGCGCCGCATCGATTACCGCATTGCGAAGCGCGTTGTCTCGCTCAATTGCAACAAGTGTGTTTTTGGCATCAGCCATCTCAGAGTCCCCGCTGCGCATCACATTGCGCCGCTTGTTTTGTTCGTTCATTGCCCGTCTCACCTTGCTTGCCAGGCGAGTCATGCAATTTCCAATTCAAACCCCGAGCATCTAAAATCTGCCTTTTTAACAGTAAGTTAGACTAAGATCGCGGAGTTTACCCCGCCATCTCTTTGCAATATGCCACATGAACATTTGCAAAATGCAAATTTTGGTGATGCAAATTGCGGCACTCTTGCGGGTCACTAGTAAGCGCCTCTTGCGGAAAGCACTGCCATTGGCGTTTTGAGAAGAATTCCAATGTCGAGCCAGATGGACCGTTTTTGCAGATAGGCGACGTCCAGCACGACTTGCCGATCGAAGGGCAGGTCTGCTCGGCCTTGGATTTGCCAGAAGCAGGTGATCCCGGGCTTTCCGCGCAAGCGACGGCGTTCCACTGCCGAGTACTTTTCGACTTCGACCGGAAGCGCCGGGCGCGGACCGACCAGGGACATGTCACCTTTTAGAACGTTCCAGAGTTGCGGAAGCTCATCGATTGAGAACTTTCGGATCAAGCGGCCAACGGCGGTAATACGCGGATCGCGTTTGAGCTTGAAAGTCACACCATCATTACGGTCATGAGTCTGCTTACTCAGTTCTTCTTGTGAAGGCCCATCAATCCGCATGGAGCGGAATTTGTAGATTTCGAATGGCCTGCCATTCTCACCAATTCGGATTTGGCGGTACAAAGCGGACCCCTTGCTTTCCAAGCGAATAGCCAAAGCGGTTCCGATGAGAAGCGGTGACAGCGCTAAGATCCCTATCGCCGAGGCAACGATATCCATGCCGCGCGCCAGTCCGCGATCGAACGCTTTAAGAAGCGAGCGCTTGTGTCGTGACAAAGTAAATCCGGCGGCGCTGGCGAGGAAGGTGAAATTGCCGACCAGGTAGCGTTGCCACATTCGGCGGGGTTCGCATTTGAGGCGATACAGCCACTCTGTGCCGGTTTCGCGCATCCAATTCGGCGCGCGCGGGATGCGCCCGGAAACAAAGTCGAGCAAACCGCCGACGCCGAGAACAACGGGGGCGTGCAAACGATGCCGGACTCTCGCCAACCAGACGTCCTGTGAAGGGACGCCAAAGGCGACGAACACGACGCGGGCGCCAGACGCATTGATCTTGGCGATAATCTCATCTTCTTCGCGCGGGCTGAAAAAGCCATGTTGATGGCCAGCCACTTTGAGGTTGGGACATTTGTCTTGCGCATTCTTAGCGGCATCGGCAGCAACACCATCCTGACCGCCGAGGAAGAAGACAGGTATCTTGCGGAATGCCAAACATCTGCAAAGGGGCTCAAATAGATCTGTACCATTGAGATTGGCGCCAAGCGCTGTGCGATCCAGTTTCGCGGCGAGCGCAATGCCGGATCCATCCGGGAGCAAAGCGTCGACATTCTGGAGTGTGTCGCGATACCGCCAGTCTTTGCGAGCAACATTTGAACAATGCGCGTTCAAAAAAGCGATATGCGTGGGCGTTCTCGACTGCGCGCGATCCGCAATCCAATAGATCGTTTCTGCAAGTTCTGCATTAGCGACATCAAAGCCCAAAAGTTGAGATGTTTTCAGGCGGCGCTTGGGGCCGACCTGCGGACGACTAGCGCGGGGCGCTGAGTAATCTGCCGACTGAATCTGTTGCGTTTGCATTTGCGATCTCCTGCATGCGTTGTTCGATAAACAGGCCGCAGGAAGCGTTCCGCACGCGCCGAAGGACAGAAATTACAGATAAAACAATATATTAGTGGCTGAGCATGACGCGATTAGGCCATCCGCGCTCGCATTTCGCCAGATACGCAAGCGGCATTTTGCAAGGCATTTCGCAATTTGCAGATTGCGAAACGTGAGACCGGAATTGCAAAATACTCAATAAATACAACATTTAATGGCACAGTCGTTCGATGCTGCGAAACTGAAGCGATTCTTGAACCTGTCTTTCCAAATCCAATGAGGAGAGATCGGTGATCCAATCGACCTACAGAAATGCAAAAGCGCGAATGCGACGGCTGACGGCACACAAGCTTGCTCGAAATGTCGGCTGGCTGACGGCTGCCGAACTGGTCAGCCGGTTCGGGCGCATTATCGCCGCCATCATTCTCGCACGACAACTGGATGCCGTCGCATTTGGCATCGCCGCGATCGCTCTGACCATTTTTGAGATCGTCCGGGTTTTCACCGAAAACGGGATTGGCGCTGCGGTCATACGCGCCAAGCTACAGGATTTCGAAAAGACCGCGAACACCGCCTATCGCGTGATGTGGTGTGTGTGTTTGCTCCTGGCACTCGTGCAGCTGGCGGCAGGGTTGATTGTCGAATGGGCGCTGCCTGGGCGACACGCCGGAGCCATGGTCGCGATGCTGGGCCTCGTCTTCTTGATGATGCCGTTCGGCGTCATGCACGCCTATTGCCTGTTGCGGGACGAACGTATGAAAGAGCTGGCTGGCATATCAACGGCGCAGGTTGCGGCGGATCATATACTCACAGCGGTGCTGGCGATTTTGGGATTTGGCGCCTGGGCGATTGTGTTGCCGAAGCTTCTCACCGCACCGATCTGGTTGATCGGTATGCTGCGAACAAAAGCTTGGGTGCGTCGACCTAAGGCGGGGTTTGCGCCGCTGCGGGGGATGCTGATTTTCTCTCTCCCCGTCCTGGCGTCTGAGCTCGTTTGCGCGTTCCGCGATCAGCTGGACAAATTCATCGTTTCCTTTGCGTTCGGCGTCGAAGCGCTCGGGCTCTACTATTTTGCCTACAATGCCGGCCTCGGGGTGTCGACGGCGCTCAATCGCGCCTTCACCAATGCCGTCTACCCGCACCTTTGCGCCGCGAAAGACCGCGTCTCTGCCTATCGCAAAGCGATCCTAAACCTGGGCGTTCCCTTCAGCCTCTTATACGGACTACAAGCGGTGGGCGCCTTGATCTATGTGCCGATTGTATTCAGTGAGGCCTGGGCCCCAGCGGCCCCACTCGTTGCCGTTCTATGTTTGGGCGGTCCGGCCAGGTTGATGGTTGATGCCGCACGAATGCGGGCGCGCGCGGACGGCCACTCAGGCCAGGACTTCAAAATTTCACTCGGCCTTTCGATCAGCGTTCTGTTGCCATTCCTGGTTCTGTCTGGACACGGACTGTTCGCGGTCGCGGCGATATCGGTCGCGATGGCATCGGTCTTCGCGATTGTCGTCACGCAGATGATGAGCGCCAAACCTTCAATCTCGAAATCCGCAACCGCAGGAGCCGCAACATGACGCGCCATCCGACTGTTTCTATCATCATGCCAGCCTATCGCGCCCGCGACACGATCGCAGAATCGATCCGAAGCGTGCAGGCGCAAACGCTGAACCATTGGGAATTGATCATCGTTGACGATGGCTCGCCCGACGACACAGCTCAAGTCGCGAAAGACATGGCGCAGTCCGATCCGCGTATTTGCGTCGTGCAAAGATGCAATCGGGGGCCATCGATCGCGCGCAATATCGGTGTTGATCTCGTCCGGGCAGAGATCATTGCGTTTCTCGACGCGGACGATTTGTGGGCACCAGAACGGCTCGCTGGAATGGTCGACGCGTTTGCGCAAAACCCGCGTGCCGGTGTGCTGTTTAGTCGAACCCGGTTTGTCGATGTCGAGACGATGAAGCCGGGTACGCTGACGCCTTTTATTCCGACGCTGAACGCCAGCGATATCGCGTGCGAGAATGCGCTATGCAGCACGTCGAATATTGTCTGCCGAAGCGCTGTCTTTACCGAGATCGGAGGCTTCAGGCCGGGCCTGAACTATGCCGAAGATCAGGACTGGTTGTTCCGTGTCGCGCTGTCCGAGAAATGGGACATTCAGGGCGTCGATCAGGAGTGGTTCTTCTATCGCTCCTCTCCAGAAAGCCAATCTGGCGACCTGGAAGCGATGCGGCTGGGCTGGTCCCGAATGATCGAGGACGTGACCGAAGCATACCGCGACAAAGCCACAAACGCCGCCCGCAAAGCGTATGGTCCGATCCACCGACAGCTCGCGCGGCGCGCCTTGCGGACGGGACAGTCGCGAGCGGCAGTGAAATATCTCCGGATGGCCCTGCACCAGGACCCATTGCTCTTGCTGCGGCAACCCAGGCGCACGTTTCTGACCCTTGCCGGCACCGCGCTTTCTTTCATTCCAAGTTCAACCGTAAAGGAGCTCGTAGCTCAATGAAGACCCCGATCATTTCAGTCATTATGCCGGTTTATAATACGGCACAATATATTCAGGCCGCCATCGATTCTGTGTTGGCGCAGACTTTTGTCAATTTCGAACTCTTGATCGTCGACGATGAGGGAAAAGATGAGTCGATCGCGCTTTGCCGCGGGTATAATGATCCTCGGATCCGCATCATATCGCAGGCCAATCGCGGTCTCGCTGGCGCGCGCAATACCGGCATTCGAAATGCCCGCGGTCAGTTCATTGCATTGCTCGATTCCGATGATCTGTGGGAAGTCGAAAAGCTTGAACGCCACGTTGAGCATCTTCGCCGCTCTCCGCATATCGGCGTCAGCTATGCGGCGTCCACGATGATTGACGATGAGGGGAACTTTCTTCGCATCGTCCAGCACCCGAAACTGCGCAATGTTGAGCCCAAGGATGTGTTCTTGCGCAATCCTGTGGGCAATGGATCCGCCCCGGTGCTGCGACGCGCCGTGTTCGAGGATATCGGCTATCTGAACCGCGACCGCGAAGAGATCGACTATTTCGACGAAACCTTCCGCCAGTCTGAAGATATTGAATGCTGGTGCCGGATTGCGCTGACCACCGATTGGGGGTTCGAGGGGATCAAAGGTGCCTATACGCGGTATCGTATCAATGAAGGCGGTTTGTCAGCGAACGTCGTTAAACAATTCGCGACCTGGTCGCGCGTCAAAGACCGCGTCACCCAATTGGACCCAAATTTCGCAAAGCAATGGGCCCCGCACGCTGAAGCCTTTCAATTGCGATACCTGGCGCGCCGGTGCGTGCGCATGGGCGAAGGGGCAATGGCCTGGTCCTTGATCAAGGATGCGGTTTCAACCTGCCCGAATATCTTCCTGGCAGAGCCTATCAAAACAACGACCACGCTGATCGCAGCGTCTGTGCTTCGGTTCCTTCCACCGACGCTCAACCGGCCGCTGCAAGCCATGATCGCGAAGGGGTAAAATATGACGAACCCGACTAGAATTGTGCATGTGCTAGATGACCTCGCTATGGGCGGCGTGACGCGCGCATTGAAGAATTTTGAGCACCCCAAATTGAAAGATATCGGCGCGCATGAGATCGCTGATATTCGCAAGGAAAAGGTCAGAGCTGCGTCACCGGACGATATCGCTGTCGTGCATTTTACCGCCAATTGGCAGAAACTGGGCTGGCTTCTGGATTTGAAGACGCGAGGAGGATTCTCGCGGATTATTCTGATCGAACATACCTATACGCGGGGCTATGAAGCGAGCGAAGTGAAGCCCAAGAACCGCTTTCGCCTGATGTTGCGATTGGCGTATCACCTGGTCGATCAAGTGGTCGCTGTTTCCGAAAATCAGCGCGATTGGATGCTCGAACTTCGGCTCTCACCTGCGTCGAAAATAGCGCCCATTCCGCAGTCCAGGCTGTGCGAAGACTTACTCAAACTGCCGCCCAAACCGCGTGATGATGGCCCGCTTCAGATCCGCGCCTTTGGACGGTTCCATAAGCAGAAAGGCTTTGATCTCTTAATCCAGGCGATGCAGCGCGTGCCCGCGCACATGGCGACTCTAAAGATCGCTGGCGCCGGCCCAGACAAGGCGCGGCTGCAAGACCTTTCCAGCCAGCTGGGCCATGTCGAGATTTGCCAGTCCTTCAAATCGCCCGTGCAGTTTTTGAGCGCCGCCGACATTGTCGCCGTCCCGTCCCGGTGGGAGGCTTTCGGGCTCGTCGGCACCGAAGCCAGAGCTGCTGGTCGCCCAATCATTGCGGCGCAAATCGACGGATTATGCGATCAGCTGGACGACTCAGGCTTTGGTCATTCCGCCAATAGCGTCCCCAGTCTGGTTAGAGCGATCTATTGCGCGGCCTTGGCGAATGATCTCGCCAAACGCGGACAGCAGGCGCGGACCCGGGCTGCGGATGAATTCGATACGATGATTGATCGTTGGCACAGCCTGCTCAGCCAACAGGATCAGATTGAGCGAGCATTGGCGATATGAACCACCGCATCATAGGCATCGACATTTCCCGCGCCGTCGCCATTCTATTGGTCACCTGGAAGCACAGCATGGCCAGCTTTGGCGCGCGCGGCCAGCTCGAAGGCTGGAGCAATTATAGTTTGGAAATCCTAATGCAGCTGGCAACGCCGATTTTCTTGGTTCTGTTCGGCGCAATGCTGGAATTGGTCTATCGGCCACGCTTTGAACGGGGCCTGGTGCACGATACAACGCGCCGACTAACGAAGCGCGCCCTTCAATGCTATGGCTACTATTGCTTGGCAATCATTGTGTTCTTCGCGATGATGGGCACCTATTCGGCAATGTCGCTGCCCTTCGTATTTGCCGGGTTTATCAGCGTCCCATATTCGCACCTTTTGGCTTTCTATACGGCCGCACTGCTACTGGCGCCGGCTCTGATTCACGCTCGAATTCGGTATGGCCTCGCGCCTTTGGTCGGTGTCGCAGTTTTGGTGCATCTGCTGCACCCGATCCTTCGTCAGTTGCCGCCCGCGCCTGAGGTTTTCGATCGCGATTATCTGCAACATATGAGCGGGTTTCTCTATGGGCGGGGCGTTGACTTTATCGGTCCGTCCTTGCTTCACGGGCTGTCATTGGTGTGTTTTGGCATGTTGTTCGGCCACGGCCTGCATCGACGTGGTTCGCCGCGCCCCGAAGGCCGACTTTCCGTGCGCGTCTCCGTCTGGGTGGCGCTCGCCGCGAGTCTCATGATTGGCGTCTACATGGTCCTAGCCCCATCCCAAATCTCCCTCGACGGGTTGATCGACGCAGCGCTGCGCGTGGATAGTCATCCGGTCTATTTCAGTATTGGAATCCTGGGGACGTTGGCGCTGACCTGGCTCTGTATCTACGTCTATGACGTCAAAGGCATCGCCATGGGCCGTAGCATTCAAGTGTTCGGACGACGCAGCCTATTTGCCTTTGGGATCGGCAACATACTCGCCTTAATCGCGCCGCCCTCGCTGACCAATCTGTTCGGTCTATGGGGCAGCGTCTCAGTGCTGTTCCTGACCATATGCGGGCTGACGCTGATCTATGATCGTGTGGAACGGGCCGACCTCTTCTCCCGCACGGCGAATGCCTTGCGGGCGACGGTTCGGCAACTGCGGCGCTCACGCGCTTAGGGCGTTTTGGTTTCACTAAGCTCGCGCGCGGCGATGCCCATGACGAGCAGGCCAGGCCAAATTAGATAGGCTAGGATCTCCAAATTCTCGCCAATCGAATAGAAGGCCATCAACAGCACCATCCCGAAGGCAATCCGGCCAGCCTTCGACCGGGTCACGGCGAGCAATCCGAATTCGATCAAGCTCCAGGCCAGCGGGATCGCCAGAGCCACAGCGCCGACGGCACCTTTGACGAACAGCAAACCGTACCAGGTATGATGACTGCCAATTGGCATATATTCGACCGCGTGAGGACCGCGCTCGACGATGCCGTGACCCCAGACAGGTGCCTCATTCCACCAGCGCTCGATGGCGATGTCGCCCAGCAATTCGCGAACGCGCGTCGAGTCTGCGCGCATTGATTTGACAGAGTTCAGGGTTGAATCCAGCCAATCCAGAATGGGTTGAGCGAGCGGTGTCAGAAACAAAAGGCCGGTGGCGGCCGTGAACCACATGAGCGGCCGTCTCGACTCCCCAACGGCGATGACCACGGGCCAAATGAACATGGCCGCCGCCAAAGCCAGCCGAGACTTTGAGGTAATGATCATCGCGACCGCTGACAGGATGCCCATCCATTTCCAGACCTTTCGTTTGTCCGAAAGTGCGAAGATCAGATACATATTTCCGATCATGCCGGCGGCTGGCGACCAGGGCGTGAAATAACGCAGCCGCGTCGAGCCATCCGTCGGCTCATACGAGTAAAGCTGCACAGCAAAGAATTCAGGTCCGGGGCCGCCAACCAATTTCAGCGGCGATACGAATATACGCTCTGGTAATCCAACTGTTGGCGCGACCAGGAAGATCGGGGTCAGCAGGAGACTGCCAAGCGCAACCCAGCCAGCCGCCCGGATCACAGTGTCCAGTTTGATCTGCAGACACGCGCCAATCAGGGGGAAGAGCGCGAGAAGCGCCCAGCCCTTGGCCCAGCCAATCGTTGATTTGATGGTTTGGCCAAGCCCCATATTCTGATTCATGTGCCCGACTTCAAGGGCGAGGAGCATGACCAGCATGCCGCCAATCCAGACCCAAACACCGCTTGGAACGCTTGTTACAGATCGCGTCTGTATCGCTTCTCCGGACAGGTACAGCCGGGCGAAGACCAATCCCGTAAGTCCCACGCCCAGCACCGGACCCAGAACGTACAACCCGCCAAACAGGTAGACGAACCAGGTCGCGGCGAGCGCGAAGCCGACTATATAGTCTTCAGGAGCGCGCGAATGATGGGCAGTCTGATCCATAACAGGGCCAATCCGATTGCGTAGAACAGCATCCCGGCAATCGTGCCGAGGGCGATAAATTTCTTGGACGGTGTCGCTGGAGATTTCGGGCGACTTGGGGCTTCGACGGTTTGCGTCAGCGGGTAAGACGCAAACACATCGGTCCGATTGGTGTCGATGCGAGCAAGCGCCGACGCGAAAACGGTTTCGGCAACTTGATGGTCTCTCAACAAACCATCCAATTCTGTGGCCGGCGTCGCGAGATCCTCGACGCGCAGCTGTGTGTTCTCTAACTGGCCGCGTGTCGCGTCGCGCCGTTTTTGAGTGCCCGCCAGACGAACAGTGGCTTCAACCAATGAGGCGATAAGTTCAGAGCGCCCTCCGGTTGAGGTGTGGTAGCCACGGTCCAAAGTGGCGAAACCTTCAAACCCGATCAGCAATCGGCCCCGATCGAACAGTCCCTTGTTCAAACCCGTCAGCTCGTTCGTGGCAGCGATCACGTCTGGGTGGTTCGGCCCGAACATATCCGACAGCTCCGACCGCGTGGTCGTTGCTTTCGAGTGGGCCTCGATGATGGATTGAAACGCGCTATCAGACAGAAGCGTCAGGATATCGACGGCCTGATCGGCAGAGATGCCGAGAATGCCGGAAAGCCTTTGGACTTCGCTACGCGCGACTTCCAGCTCAGCTTGCGCCCGCTCTAATTCGATCCGAAGGGTCTCGGTCTGCCCCACCAAGTCGCGAAATTGTTCGACAGAAATTAAGCCATGCTCGGTTTGGAACGCGATGATTTTCGCCTGGGCATCCCGAACGCTTTGTTCGAAGCCGGTGAGCGTCTCCCTGTAGGCATTTTCCCGCAGATTCTGCTCTTCCGCGCGCAGGGCTGCGAGTTCTTGTTCAAACGAGGTCAGCCACGCATCTGCCAACTCTTTCGCGTCATCTGGGCTCGCGGCCGACACAGAAACGTAGAGAAGCTTGGTTTGGTTAGCGAGTTTGATTTTGGGTGCAGACACCTCGCTCATGGGCAATCCGACGATCTCACTCACTGATCCGCGCAAGCGATAAGATTGCAGGAGCTTCTTATAGCTCTCGGTCGGGCTGAGGCTCTGGCTACCAAACGGCGAAGCTGTATTGCTGGTCGCCTGTCCCAATGAGTCGAGATTAATCGATGAGCCAGATCCTGCGCCAGGCAAGATGATAGTGAAACCGCTCGAATAGGTTTTGGGGGTCAGAAAAAAGAAGGCCGCAGCGAGGATGCCAATCACGACCCAGCCCATCATCAAAACCATGGCGTAGCGGAGGAAGCGGCCCTGACGCGGGCCACCTTTCAGAAATGTCCAATTGCCGATCATCGGAGCGCGCCTCCCAATAGGGCTGCATTGAGCAGCGGAGCCGCCGACTCCGAGACCATTGCGATAACATCGCGAACATTGGTAACGTGCGAGTCGTAACAAGCGATGGCGTCGTTCGGCAGAAGCACGGGATTAAAATCGTCTCGGTCAGCGCGGCGGACCAGATCTTCGATCGAGCGCGCAACAACTTCGCTTTCGCCAGTGATCGGATTGCGTGAGATCAGCACACCCCAGCGCCGCGCATTGGTGGCTTGAATGCCGCCGACGCAGTTCGCAGACACCAGGCCCTGAAGGAAGCGGGTTCCGTAAGGCAGTTTGGTGGAATAGTCGCCGATAGCCGAGGCTGCATTTGAGGCGGCCGGACGCGTGAGATTGGACATATAGACCCGGATGCCGGGCGGTGTGATCCGCGATGGACGCGCGAGCGCCATCTGAAAACAGCCGCGGGACGGGACATGCACGCGGTCGCCAGCGACGAGCAGCGGATCTTCGATTGGACCACCATCGAGCGCGCCGGTCATGTCAAACACGCGGCGGCGGCCATTTCGAATAAGCACAACATTGCGGATATCTGCATCGGGCCGAACCCCAGCCGCGGATGAGAGCGCCTTGCTCAAACGACGCTGCAGGGTGAAATCCCCAGACGCATCAATTCTGGACGAAGGATCTGAATTCGCGCTCCGTTGATTGAGCAGGACGTCACCAGTTTGGAATACCGCGCCTGAAACAGACACTTGGATCGGCGCCCAGTGGAGAATATCGGTAGAGACTTGAATGAAGTTCGATTGGAAGTAACCGCCAGAGACGAGCAGCCGCGCAATCGCATCTTCAAGTTGCTCTTTGCTCGTCCCCGCGGCGGGAATGTCGCCGAGAAAGGGCAGTCGAAGATAGCCATCGGGTGAGATTACGAAGTCGCCTTCGAAGCCGTCGCCTCTGACAATTTGCAAGCGTAGCATGTCGCCTGGCGATAGCAGGGCGGGTTCTTCGAACGCCGCGCCAAGGCCAGCATCAATTGGCTGCCCGGTCAGGGCGATGTCCATGTCTTGGCAGCGCCCCATATTTTGCGAGGATGCGGCGGCAAAGGACGCATTGTGGCGCGAGTCGCTCATCGATTGGCGCTGCGCCTGATAAGGTTCGGAAGACGCAGTCACCAGGTTTTGAGGACGCTCAAAAGATCCCACGCACCCAACCAGTATAAACACTGAGACGACGGCGATGACGCGAATGAAAAGTTGGATGCGTTCAATCATGACTTACCCCCTCGGCCGCCCGAATGATCGGAAGACCGCCAGCGCCCCGGGACAATCAGACCTGATCACTTTGACGACCCGTCCGTTATCAACCTTTGTTTTGACTTCGATCATGTCACCAGCGACCGAGCCCGCTCTGCTCAAGGCGTGGCGAAACCGAGTAAGAGCGGCATCGTTCTCGATAGAAATGCAAACGCTAGCCATGAAAGCCTCCTGTTCTGGCTTCCACAGTTGCAAGATGCGGGTAAGGATTAAATATCCTTTAAAAACAACAACAAGAGAGAAGCTGTGATCGTGCGAATTGCATTTTGCAAGAGTGGCGCTTGCAATTCGCAAGACGCATTTTGCGTTTGCTGCCTGGATGCAGGGGCAATCCAGAAGTGATCATAACCAACCGGCTCGCCTCCTATCGCGACGCCATGAAAGTGAATGGAAACCAAGATCGACAAGAAACCGCGCTGATTAAATGGCCGTCGCTTCTCGGTGCCTAAGTCACAGATACGAGATTGGATGCAGGAGACAGGTTCGCAATAGACTGACAGCACCTCTCATCGTTCGCTTTTGATGCCCAAAAGGCAGGTCACCACAAGAACCGTCGCCAAGACACCAGAGCTTCCCGCCACAGGCGAAGGCAAAATCCCCTGAAAACCAAACATCATTACGACGGCATTGGTCGTCAGAGCGATGATGCCAGCACCCGTGGTCATGGCGCCGATGGCTCGACTATGTTCTGCCCATTTTGCGAGGCCGAAGGCGATGGCCGCCAGTCCGAGCAGAACATTGGCTGCGTTGTAACAGAAGAACGAGAACGCAACGATTGATGTTGCGACCTCACTCAGGTCTGCATTGATCTCGCCAGCAGCGGCAAACGGGAAAAACTGCGTCAGTCCGAGGCCAACCGCGAGCAGCTTGAAGATCGCAGCAAACGCGATCGCCGAAAACCCCAACGCGTAGCGCTTCGCCAAGACTAAGCCAGTTCCGGCGAAACAAGCCAGCATAATGAAGAGCAGACCTTCCACACGCCATAGAAACCGTCGGTCAATTTCGGGCGCGCCAATGAAGAAGGCCGTATAGATGGGTTGAGTGATCGCCGCGAGAAGCAGCAATAAGGCCACCGTTTTCGCGACACCGCGTTCAGTCATATCCATTCTCGTCTCCTTCATAACAGGACCGTTGCCTCAACGCTGTTTCCCTTTTCTCACTCCGGCAGCCAGTCTGCGACCGCCTTGCCGATTTCATCTGGAGAATCTTCTTGAATGAAGTGCAGGCCGGGAACATTGACTTCGGTTACGTTCGACCATGATCGAATGAAGTCCAGTATCGGTCCGCGAACGAGCGCACCGGGCTCCGCCCGAATGAAGAGTTTGGGTAGATCGTTTTGCTTCATCCACCCAGAGTAATTGGAGACAATTTCAGTCACGTCCGCAGGTTCGCCAGCAATTGGGATTTGCCGCGGCCAAGTCAGGGTTGGACGGCGGCTCTCGCCGGGCTCCAAGAAGGGACGGCGATACTCCGCCATTTCGGTTTCGGTGAGGTCACGAATTATGGAACTCGGCAATATGGCCTCGATAAACACATTGTTCTCAAGCGCCATTTGCTCTCCAGCCGGAGATCGCAATGCTTCAAACGTTTGGCGAGTGCCGTCAGGGATCGCATCCCAACTTGGAACGGGCGCGACGACGGCTTCCATGAATGCGATACCTTTGACGGCGTCCTGATTTTCGTGCGCCCAGTGAAATCCGAGACCGGACCCCCAATCATGGATGACCAAGGTCACGTTCTCGTTGACGCCAAGTTCGTCCAACAGCCCGAATAGATATTTCCGGTGTTCGACGAAAGTATAGCGATCCGGCCCGCTATTATCGAGTTTTTCAGAATCGCCCATGCCAATCAGGTCAGGTGCGATAAGACGCCCTTTGCCTTCGAGATGTGGCATGACATTCCGCCAAAGATATGACGACGTTGGATTGCCATGCAGGAATACAATCGGGTCGCCTTCACCGACGTCGACATACGCCATTTGCTTGCCATGGATGGTCTTATAGCTTTTTTCATAGCGTGAGACCTCAGTCGAAAATTCGAGGCCTTCGGCGCGCTCCGAAGGTGCGGCTTGAGTGACCTGACAGCCTGCGAGAGCGAAGCTTGCCGCGGTGGCAAGTAAGAGCGATCGTATCATCAGAGAACCTTTCATAGGTGAGTCGTTTGGAGAAGTTTGAAGCCAGCCATGCGCCTGCACTACCCGAGGAGACCATTGGCTGTGACGAGTTGGCAGGCGAGGAAGAAACCTAGTCCTAAACCAGTTAAGCCGGTCAGCGTTGCGCCAGCGGCTCTAAACATTGCAAAGAACTTTGGACCGTCTTTGGTGGCGTGAGATCCCGTCGTCGACATGAAACCGATCGCATGACAGAGGCGCGCGAAAACGAACGCTCCGGCAAAACCTGTAATGATTGGACCGCTGCCTGTCAGACCTTCGGTCAGCGCGAGGACAATGACGAAGATCGCTGCATTCTCTGCGAGATTGCCGTGTCTTCGGCTTTTTCTCTCAAGATCCCGGTCGCGACCATAACCAACACCAATGTCCGCTTTCACACGATGCGTGCCCGTGTTCATCATAAGAAACTGCTGCAATATGATCAGAAAGGCCCCGGTCATTGCTGCCGTCTGAGGGAATTCCATTTCCTGTCTCCAAATTCGGATGACGCGCGCACGATCTCAACGCGACACACGCTTGGTTTCTTTGCCGTTCCTATTTGTGAAGGCGAGGTGAGAATGTCATTCGAAGATTACGCACCACAAAGGTGCATGAATGAGCCATCGTGAGAATGGCTCATTTATGCACCAAACAGGCGCGCTCGAGGCCAGAGACGTGGCGCGTTTGGGCGGCTAACAATCGTGGACGTCCGCTTGTTAATGTTGGACACATAGCGAAGAAACGATTGAAGGAAAATTACCTGTGAAACCCATCAAACTTTACGGCTACTCGACCAGCCCCTTTGTCCGAAAGACAGGTTGTTTCCTTTATTACAAGAATCTAGATTTTACGCACATACCGGTAAGCCCGACTGACCCCGCATCGACGATTGGTTTTACCAATCAAACGCAAGTTCCCGTCCTCCAAATCGGCAATGAGTGGCGCTTGGAATCGTCAGACCATGCACGATGGCTCGACGAGGAGTTTCCTGAAAAACCGCTCTGTCCAGGCGAGTATAAGGCCAAGATCGATGAGATCGATGCGTGGGTGAGCAACACATTTCTCGCGAGCATTTTTCGCTTTGCGATTGATGGAGAAATGACGTTACAATTCAAATTTCGGGCATGGCGTTTGGCTGCAATTTTGAGTGCGCACACGCCTTTGCCGGAACAGGTGCGCCATCAATGGCCTGACGCGCTGAAGACAGCCCCGTTCATTCAAGCCATGGCGAAGGACATGGACCTTTCGGAGAGTATCTCTGACATGCAGATGCGAATTGCGGGAGAGCTTGTCGCGCACATTGGCGAAGGCCCATATTTGGGCGGCTTGGATCAACCGACCATGCTTGATTTCGCGGTTTTCCCGCAACTGGTCTGGGGATACATGTTTGGACTAGAGGAACGCCTAAGCGCCGCGGCGCATCCTGTTGTGAAAGTTTGGCTCCAAAGGGTTGCTGAGCATCTACCCAGGAACCCTGTATTGGCCCCGAACGAGTTGCAGGTTCAAACCATTGCGAGCGGTCTGCTCTGACACACCGCCCAGAACCGATCACAAAAAGCAGGCGTCGTGGGCATCACGACGCCTGTGAAGTTTTCACGGAAGTTTGCGAACTTACTCGGGTGGAGGCGCCAGCCGGATCAGGCGAGAGTCCGCGACCGCCGCGCTCCGGTGAAAGGCATTCTTCTGATATTCCGGGTCGTTCACGAAGCTGAGGAATGCCGCGAAGCTCGGATACTCAATGATGAAAGCGGCATCCCAAGTCTCGTGTTGAGGGCCGATCAGCATGAGTTGTGGAACGCCTATGTAAATCGGCTTGCCGCCGACGCCCGTGGCAAACGGTGCCGAGAGGCGCGAATATTCGGCATAGGCCTGTTCGCCGCTCCAGCCCTTGGAGGCGAATTCGCTGCCTTCGGCGTACGCGGCGTCGTCATTGAAGCGGATCAGATTGAGCATTTGCAGCGGTTGATCCATCGGCAAAGCCTGCATCGCAGCATAAGCTTCGGGTGTCGAGTTGACATATGTCGGAGGGGCTTCAGAGATGGTACTCGCATCGCCAGGATCCGCGGCTTGAGCGTTGACGACGAGCGGCGCCATCGCAATTAAACCTATACTTAGAAGCGAAGAGGTTAGAACAGAAGATAGTCTCATGGTTGGGTGCCTTTCTTGATTGGCATTCGTGCGTTCTGGGAGGATCCTGAAGCTGTGGCCGGATCGAAAATATCGCGTCGGTCGATTTCGCGTTGTAGCGCGTTACCAATTCAAGGACGAAAGCCTCAGCGAGGGTGATTTCATCTGTGTAATGGCTTGCGAAAATGGCGTCCACGGACGCTGTGAGAATTGGACCATCTAGTTTCATTAGCCAAACACCTTGATCGAGAATTCACACGAAAAGTATGATGCATTTGAAATTAGTCATTCGATTAGTTTGCGACTAGATGGCGAAATAATGCACCATCTTTATTTCTACGCGTCCGCGGCACCCAAGAACGCGTTTTTAGAATCCCGAAGCACCTTTTCCGCGAACGTCATAAAGGCTTTGATGCGCGCGGTACGCCTCAAATCGCTGTGGGTCAGAAGCCAGATATCTCTCGCTTTGGTCGGCTTTCGGTCCGACGCCCGAACCAGAGCGGGGTCTTGATCACCAATAAAACAAGGCAGCATTGCCAAGCCCAAACCTCCGCGCGCCGCCGCCTGTTGTAGAGCCGGACTTGGGAAGTATCCCCAAACAGGCACATTCTTGAACGCTGTCTCTTTCGTCCAATCAGGGTATCGCTCGTCACCCTCCCGCCAGCAAATCCATCGCGCCAATTCCGGATCATTTTCAAAATCATGCGTACTCAAATAACCTTTCGTCGCATAGGCGGTTTCATAATAAGGAAATAGCCGCTTTCCAACAAGAGATTCCGGTGGGTTATTGTTCGTTCGGATCGCAATATCTGCCTCCCGACGCGAAATATCCAACACCTCAGTGGTGGCGATAATACGCACATCGATTCCCGGGTGAGCATCGGCAAATTCAGCGAGTCTCGGCGCGAACATATTCACTGCGACGGGCTCGGCCATGGTGATCGTGACGACGCCACTAAGATCACCTTCTTGACCAGATATTTGGCGCTCAATGTCGTTCAACCGCAATCCGCAATCACGTGCCACGGACGCAAAGTCCTCGCCAGCAACTGTCAGGACATATCCTTCAGGATGCCGGTTGAATAGCCGTGTCCCGAGTGCGTGCTCCAAATTCTCTATCCGCCGACTCAAAGTTGAGTGATGGACACCGAGCTCTCTCGCGGCGCGCCGAACCGAGCCGGCGCCGGCGACAACCGCGAAACTTTTCACTTCTTCCCAATCAAGATTCTGCGCGCCTAGCATTCGTCGCTCCTGTGATGCCTTTTGTCTGGCTAATCTGCGCACCGATTTAGCGCTTGATCAACTGTTTCGTTCGGTTACTGCGCGCATATAGTGACGCGTGACCGGTCATGGAAACATCGAAGGGGTCCGACACAGTCGAGCCCCTTCTAGGTTAAGTGATTTGAATTGCGGCATACATGCCTGGGGCGCATATAATGAACGCGACAAAGGCCGTAAAAAAGGCGGCATGAGCCGCTTGGGTAATGGTCTTCATTTTGACTCTCCAATCATTGGGCAACGCATCATTGCGCCGCCAGTGATCAGAATGTGCCCCAGACGAGCACAGAATTCTTGAGAATGACGTGAGAAGGTTTTGATATAATCTGAATTCCCGCACAGCCTTGTTTTTAATCGATTTATATATCAATATTGCCAAGTTTTCTGATGACGGTAGGGTGATAGGAAGACAAAAAGACGTGCGTGATTCAGGTTCTGAGCAATTTCTGAGCGAGTGGGGAGTTATTGATAGGCATGACCGAACGCCAGATTCTTATTGCATCGCGGCTTCGGGTTGACGTTTCTGACGAGCGTGCCTGGCTCGAAGAAACCCCATTGGCGCTCAGCCAAAAACCATTTCAGCTCCTCGTCACGCTAATGAGGTCGCCGCAATTATTGGTGACAAAGGATGACTTGATCGAGCAAGTTTGGGAGGGACGCGCCGTCTCTGACGCAGTGCTGACCACTGCGATTAAGGAACTCCGTCAAGCGCTCGGAGATCGTGCCAAGGCGTCAGAGTTTATCGGCACGGTACACGCAAAAGGCTATAGATTTCTTCAGCCGGTCAAGTCCGAAACCTCGACTCATTCCCCAGGCTTTTTCGATGCGCCTGCATCGGGCAAATCCGTCGCCGAAAACGCCCAAGCCGGTTCCGAGACGGAACCAAATCCGACAGCAACCAGGACACCGACGAATAGGCCCATAAATATCGTCATCGGCATTGCCGCATTGGTGGGGCTCGCTCTCGTTTGGCTTGCTTTGTCTCAACCTAGACCAGACGCGCCGGCAGAAACTGGTGCGCCCACCTCAATTGCGGTTCTGGCATTTGAAGATCTTTCAAGCGAAGGAGACCAGTCCTACTTTTCAGACGGGATCTCTGAGGAAATCCTCAACAGTCTGGTCAAGCTTGAGAAACTACGCGTGGCCGGACGCACATCGTCTTTCTCCTTCAAAGGTCGTCAAACAGATATTCAAACGATTGGCGACGCATTGAATGTCGAACATGTTTTAGAAGGATCGGTACGAACCAATGGCGACCGCGTTCGCATTACCGCCCAACTGATTAAAGTCGATGACGGATATCACGTCTGGTCAGAAGTATATGAACGCCAGACTGACGATATATTTGCTATTCAAGATGAGATCGCGCGGTCGGTAGCGGAAGAACTGAAAGTCCTCCTGGTCGGCGAGGTGACGCCGCAACTGGTCGCTGCTCCGACCACAGACCAGGAAGCCTATCGGCTATATTTACAGGCAAACGCCCTGCTCGCGCGGCGCGTAGGTAATAATATTCCTCGGTCAATTGAAGTGTATCAACAGGCGATTGATCGCGATCCAAACTTCGCACGGGCCTGGTCTGCCATGGCGAGTGCTTATGCTGTGCAACCCGATTATGATTATACGATCGATCTCGAGCGCGCGGCCGGTCTGGCGCGAGAGGCGGCAGAGGCAGCAATCGCGCTCGATCCTGAACTCGCGGAACCACATGCCGTGCTCGGTCTGATTGCCTTTGATCATCGCAATTATGTTGACGCGCGGCGCGCCTTTGACCGCGCCAGTGAGCTTAATCCAAATGATACGAATGTGATGTTCTGGCATGCTACCCTGTTGCGATCTGTCGGCGACATGGAAGCGGCGGCGCAATTGTCTGAAAGAGCGGTTCGCGCTGATCCGATATCACCCCTCGGCTATGTCTCCAAAGCGACTTATGCGTTTGCGATGGGCGACCTCGAAACCGCGACATCACTGGCGGAACGCGCGCGCGATCTTGGACACCCTACGGGAAACTACATCCTCGCAAAGATCGCGGAGCGGTCCGGCGATGCGGTCCGGGCGCAAGCCCTACACTTGGAATCCTTTAATGATAGCGGCGTCTCAACCTGGTTCACGCCAGAAGATGTCGGCACCCTTATTCAAGGAACTTATGGGATCGATCAGGACCGAGATGCGGCGCGTACGCTGGTGACGAACTATATTTCCGACCCGAGGCAGAAACGCGACATTCTCGCGCCGAATGTGCTGCTCGATATGGGCATGATTGAAGATGCCTTGCGCCTGTTTGAAACAAGCCAAACCTCGCTCGACCAGTTTTTTCTGCTTCCGGTATGGGGACCGGGCGGCGGCCCCGTGCGCAGCCATCCCTATTTTGGTAGTTTTGTAGAAAATATTGGGCTGACCGAATATTGGTCCGTCTATGGCTGGCCGGATAGCTGCGACCCGCGCGAGAATGGCTCAATCGTCTGTAATTAGGCGCATTCCTGAGCCAAATGGCCGCAAAACCTGCCCTCAGAACTTCCTCAGAACTCACATACGCGCAGTTTTTATTCCATCAAAACGGGGTGTTACCGTATTTCAGATTTGTTCAGCCAATCATCACCCCACACTCAGGACTAAACGCCATCAAATCCCCTATCTCCTGGATCGTCGATCAACGACATCACCTCAAATCAGGAGAAAACAATGCAAACCGAAATCACCCCAAACACCCCTAAGAACGGCGTCAATGTCGACGCAATCCTGCAAGCCCGGACAATTCTGGCAGACGCACCACAAGCCGCCGACTTCACTTGGAAAGCCACCAGCGAGTGGAAGGGCGGCGTGCATACACGCACAGAAATGAACAGCTATTTCGGCCTTGGTGAAAATCATCAACGCAAGCAGACTTTCGTCTCTGAAACCGATCATCCGGAAGTGTTCGCAGCCCCAGACAGTGCGCCGACACCGGTTGAGTTGGTTCTGTCAGGACTGGCAGGTTGCCTCGTCGCAGGTGTCGCCTCTGTTGCTGAGAACCGCGGTATTCAGTTGCACTCCGTCACGGCGACGCTCGAAGGCGATATGAACCTCTACGGGATCCTGGGCATCGACTCCAGCACCCGCAATGGCTTCAGCGCGGTTCGTGTTCGTTTCGATATCGATGCCGATGCAAGTCGCGAAGACATCGAAGCGCTGGTCGCTCAGTCGCAGAAACGGTCTGCGGTTTTCGACATCATCACCAACCCAACCAACGTGTTCGTCGACGTCACCTGTTAGTCGACCCTACGAAGAAGAAGGAGCGAGTTTCATGCAACGCACCACCACGATCATCATTGGCGCCGGACAAGCCGGTCTCGCCATGAGCCACTGCCTCACCCAGCAAAACGTCGATCATGTCGTGTTGGAGCGCGGACAAATCGCCAATTCCTGGCGCACTGAACGGTGGGACTCGCTTCGCCTTCTTTCTCCCAATTGGCAAAGCCGATTGCCGGGATATGAGTATCAAGGGTCAGATCCTGACGGGTTTCGTACACTTGATGAAACCGTTCAGTTCTTTGATGGCTATTCCTCCCAGATATCCGCACCCATCAAGACTGAAACCGGGGTGCTCGACGTTCAGCCATTTGGCGATGGTTACCTCATTCGCACAAGCCAGGGTGACTGGCAGTGCCGCACGCTCGTCATCGCCACCGGCTGTATGAGCACCCCGAATATCCCAAAATTCGCTCAGGATTTAGAATCCGGTATTCGCGCACTTTCCTCGAAGGATTATCGCAACCCGGCACAAATCGAAGATGGCGGCGTGCTGGTAGTCGGTCCCTCAGCCAGCGGCGTACAGATCGCGCAAGAACTGCAACGCGCCGGTCGCGATGTTGTCCTTTCGATCGGCGAGCATGTCCGTTTGCCGCGCGCTTATCGCGGGCTCGACATATTACGACTGATGGATGGAGCCGGCATTTTCGACCACACGATCCATGAGGTTGATGATCTCAATCGAGTTCGGCGGCTGCCGTCCATGCAGCTGATCGGGACGCCATCCCGCGAAACGATAAGCCTGAACCGCCTGCAAGCCGATGGCGTCGACATAGTCGGCCGATCCATGGGCGCGCGTGGTAATTCAATTCAGTTTTCTGGATCCCTCGCGAATGTTTGCCAACTGGCGGATCTCAAAATGAACCGTCTTTTGCGAACGCTTGATGAGTGGATCGCCCGTGCCGATCCTGATGGCGTTAACAGTGACGCCTATCAATTGCCGGCGACCGAGATCCCGCAAACACCGCGCCTGTCGATCGACCTGCACGATCGCGGAATCAAGACCGTCATCTGGGCAACAGGATTTCACCCAGATTATTCCTGGCTAAACATGCCGCTCACGAATGGTCGCGGGCATCTGCGCCATCAAGGCGGCGTCGTAGATGCGCCGGGCATATACGCCATGGGCTTGCCGTTCATGCGCAAGCGGAAATCCAACTTCATCGACGGCGTTGCGGACGATGCGCGCGCCTTGTCCCTTCACCTGAGCGCATATCTGTCTGACGCCACCGCTCAGGCTGCATGAGCTCCCAACCCAAAGGACTGAACCCATGAAATCCCCATCCGAAATCAAAACCGCACTCGACCGAGCCGCGAATATGATCGAAGCAAAGCCTGCGATTGGTCAGCGCGCCTATAGCAGTGTCGCCACCGTCGCCTCCGGCCTGACTTGCTCAATCACTGAGAAGGAATGGACCTTCGCCTCAGATACGCCAGAAGCGATGGGCGGCGAGAACGGCGCCCCGTCTCCCAGCACCCTATTCCGCGCTGCCGTCGCAAGTTGTGTCGCAATGGGCATCAAGATGTGGGCGGCGCGAAAAACCGTTCCGATTGATCATGTCGAAGTCTGTTTCCGAACCGACGTTGATGCCCGCGGACAATTTGGTGTTTGCGACGAGGTAGCGGCCGGTTTCGAACAAGCCAGCCTGTCCATCTGCGTTGTCTCAGAGGCGGCCGAAGAAGACGTTCGCGCTACGATCGCCGCATCGCTGAAATACTCACCCATGATCGATGCGCTGAAAGGCGGCTTTCCGATCAAAACAGACATCGAGATCAACCGATCCATCGTCGACATGAAAGGAGTGGCGGCATGACCCCGAAATTACAAACACGCGTCCAGCGATATGGCTGGGACAAGGCCGCGCCATATTATGATGCGGGCTGGCGGGACAGCCTGGCCCCCGCACAGCAATCGCTGCTGGAGCTTTCTTCGGCGCAGCGCGGCGAGACCGTCCTGGACTTAGCTTGCGGAACAGGTCTGGTGACATTCCCGCTCGCCAGCCAGGTCGGCGAAACGGGGCACGTCATTGCCACCGATCTATCAGACGCCATGGTCACGCAAATTCAATCGCAGGCCTCAGCGCGTAGATTGGCAAATATCACCGCCTTCCGCGCCAATGCCGAGGACTTGAGTACCATCGAGTCAGAAACCTGCGACTTGGTGACCTGCGCGCTCGGACTGATGTACTGTCCGGAGCCGATGAACGCGATGCGCGAAGCTGCCAGAACCCTTCGCACCGACGGACGTGCCGTGTTCGCGGTTTGGGGTGCGCGGCGGGCATGCGGTTGGGCCGATATTTTTCCGATCGTGGATTCCCGAGTGAAGTCAGACGTTTGTCCGATGTTTTTCCGTCTCGGCACTGGTGAAACACTGTCGCAGGAAATGACGAAAAGCGGCTTCAAGGACGTGGACTGCGTTCGTATTCAGGCCGACTTGCCTTACGAAACCGATCGCGCGGCGCTTGATGCTGCTTTTTTAGGTGGCCCTGTCGCACTTGCGTATGACCGGTTCGACGCGGAAACCAAACGCGCCGCCGAAGCGGATTATCTGGAATCAATCGCGCCGTTCAAATCTGGCGGATCGTACAAAATCCCTGGCGAATTCGTCATTTGCTCGGGTCGGAAGGCGTGAGTGATATTGACCGAGGCAGAAACGAGTTCGCTACGTCTCAACCTACAGCGTACGACGTGGCAGACTAATATGCCGGAAATATCAGCGGAATGAGAGCTTTAAACGCTCTGCTCTAGGCTCGATTTATGCCGCTAGACCCGTTTAGGGCTCTCATTCCCAGATATTGAAACCTGATCACGAATTCGACTCAGCGCCGCGCGTCTCGGGGCCAGCCTCGTGTCCCAATTGCCCTGTCAAAGCGAGCAGGTTGAGGCGCTCGGTCAATAAGGCGTATTTGACCCGGATCAGTTCGATCCGTGCTTGTTCATAATCCAGGCGATCCTCGACCAAGTCAGGTAACGTTTTCAATCCGGCATCAAACTCGATTTCCGCGGCTTCGAACTGTTCAAATTTACGGTCTTCGACGCTCGCGCGCCGTACGCTTTGGGCATAGAGGGAAAGCGCGCGCCGGCGCGTGATCAGTATATCCTCGCGAAGCTGCCGCCTTTGCCGGATGAGGTCCGCCCGCGCGCGCGCCACTTCGGCATCCGCCGCTTGCGATCGTGCATTCAATGCCGACCCTGAAAAAATCGGAACTGACACGTCAATGCCGACGCGATCGCGAAACTCCCACGTGTTGAACTGGTCCAAATAGGCGTATGAGCCAATCGCGACCACATCGACGACCGGCAAACGCTCGCGCTTGGCCCGCGCCTGATCGGCTTTCAGGCCGCCGAGGTTTCGACGCGCGGCTTCGATATTCGGATTGCTGATCAAAGCTAGATCAGTCTCCATATCGCTGAATCCATCTGCCGCCCCAGGTAGTTCCGGTGATCGATCATAACAAAGTGACACCGGCCGGTTCACATCCGTGGCAACTTGCAAACTGCTTTGTTCAATCTGGAAGTCGATTTCAAATCGTTCCGCTTCTGCTTCGGCGAGACGCGCGGCAACTTCTGCGACTTCCGAACGAGTCGCGCCACCGATTTCGAGCGCGTTTTGCAAAGCTGATAATTGACGACGAAAATAGTCTTCCCGTTCGCTCGTGACCTGTTTGCGCTCAAACGCCTCTAAGGCTGAAATATAAGACAGCGCGACTCGGCGTGCGGCATCGGCTTCAACACTCAATTGCGTTTGCTCTGCCGCTCCCACTCTACTGTTCGCCGCTTCGCGAGCAAACCGTGCGTCACCAAAATCCCATAAACGCTGCGAGGCACGAAACCCAACTTGATTGTCGATCGCGTTACCGGTCAAACCCCCGTCCCCGGCTTGCGTCCGTGCAAAGCTTGAAACTTGCGGGCGGGATAATGACCGCGCCAATCGGAGATCAGCCTTTGCGCCCGCAATTTGCGCTTGCGCAACAGCAACATCTGGACTGGCTTGCGCCGCCGCCTGCATTGCGGCCGCGATCGGCAAACAGACGCCCGGAGCGGCTTCGACAGAAGTCAACTCAACTGTCGGGATCTCGGACTCTTCCTCGAACAAGATGATCGTTTCCTGAGAGACGGCTGAAAGTGATGTTGTCACCGCAAGCGCAAGACTGATTGAAAAGCGTTTCATGATGCCTCTCCAGTTCGCTGCGCGCCGGTATGAGACTCGCAGACGGCCGCCGCCCGAACCAGACCATTTCCATATACCGGATCCGGTCCTGTCACGCCGAGGTCGGCAATGCTTCTATTCAAATAAGAACGAACTGTATCTGCATTTGTGTCGAAAGATCGCGATGTATCGGCGGCAATCAAGGCGGTGACAAAAGGCGCCGCGAATGAGGTCCCACTGACATAGCGACCAGAATCCTGGCCTGCCTGGATCAAAACATCGACGCCTGGGGCGGCATACTCGACATGCGGACCTTGAACCGCGCGACCAAAGATCTTTTGATCGGCGTCGACCGCCGTAACGGCAATCACTTGCTCAAACGCTGCCGGATAGCGCGGCGGCGCATCAGGGCCTTCATTGCCAACCGCAGCCACAATCACCATGCCAGTCTCAGCCAGTAAATCGACCACGCTTTCAAGCAGAGGGTTATACGGTCCTGAAAGACTGACATTGACGACCTGGACGTCTTGCTTGCGCAACCAATCAAACGCCAAAAGAATCTCTTTGGTGCCACTCCCAGCCTGCCCTGCCGCACTCTCTCCAACGACGCCCGCTGAATAGATGCGAGCATTCTGCAGCCGGCCTGGCCCGCTAATCAAACTGGCGACGGTTTCGGCATGTTGGCTTTCGACCGAATTGCGACGCGCAAAATTATGGCTGACAATTTGCGACGCGTTTAAGCCAGGCACCTTGTCAGAAAGGTAACCGTCAATAATCCCGACGGGTGTCATTGCCTGGCAACCTTGGTCTGGCCAACCGAGCAACGCATTCGCATAGGTTCTTCCGTACGCATCAGAGCCAGATTGCATGCCCGCTTGTGCGGAATAGAAATTGTCGAGTCCAACCCGGGCGCTTGGACTCATCATCCGCATGTCATTGACCGCGACTTCATCGCTAATGCCGGGCGGCCGCGCGAAGTCGAGCAGGATTAAGTCCAAGCCCTCAAGGAATTGACGATCAATCAACTGATAGCCACGACGGCTGACATTGATCATCAACTCATTGGCCTCTTGCTCGGAGGCGAGCAAAATCAGCACATTGTCGTCGTCGAACAATTGTTCATCCGAGACCAATTCCGCACCGCTTCCAGCGTCATTTTGCGGAGTCGCAGGGGATATTGCGCACGCCGCCAAACTGGATGCGAAGGCACAAGAAGCGAAGAGTGGATACCAGTGTTTCAACATTTCTCATTTCCTGAACAAGTCGCGACTATGTCGTGTCGAGGTCGCAAATGGTTCAGAAAAAAATCAGAACCGCTTGGTGATTGAAGCAAATATGCGTTGCCGGTCGCTGGAAAACTGGTCGGCGCGATAATCAGCGAGCCCGACTTTGAGCTTCAAGTCTGCGAGTTTCGCTTGCATGATGAAATCGACTTCATGCCCGTGACTGGCACCGCCTTGATCGG
Organism: Pseudomonadota bacterium; assembly: GCA_039030525.1. Taxonomy (GTDB): domain Bacteria; phylum Pseudomonadota; class Alphaproteobacteria; order Caulobacterales; family Hyphomonadaceae; genus Henriciella. The sequence goes on from JBCCDZ010000001.1 coordinate 28,791, forward strand.
CTTCGAATTCATGCACCCGCACGGTCGGTGTGACATCCTTGAATGGTCCAATCTGCCCTCCATTATACTTCACACCTAAGGACGTATCCACGATGCCATTGATCGGCGTGCTGAGAAAGACGTCGGCTTCACCTTGAAACTTGTGCAGCGAGGCGAGCGGCGTTTGAAAGGATTGTTCGGCGTCGGCACCTAACACTTCGTGGCGCAGGTTTGCTTCGAAATTTGCAATGAACGTCCTGATATCGATCAAATAGTAATCTGCCTCGTAGGATAAAGGATTGTCTGAGTAATCCGTCTGGCGGGCGTAAGACGCTTCGATATCGAACTTGAACGCAGAGCGATGATAGCGGCCATCGAAGCGGACACCGGACGTCTGAGACGATAGTGTCCGATTGCGGTTCAGGTCGGGTCCGGTTTCCAAGTCTAGCGCGTAGTGAAACACGCCGAACCGCCCTGCTGGCGTCTGCAAGTTGACCGTCGCAAACCAAGAGTCGGATTCGAACTCTCCTAGCGGCGTGCGATTGCCCAGCGGGCGATTGACCTGAGCAATGTAACCCGCCTGCAATGTGTGCGCCCCTGCGGTCCGAGCAGACAATCGCACGCCATCATAGCTGCGCGTATTTTGTCGAAACGGCGCCATGCCTAAAAACCGCTGATCATCAATCCGCAAGCTCTGGCGCCCAAGCGTGACGAAGGATCCATTTCCGAGATCGGCTTGAATCTGGAAGCGATTGATATCCAGATGATCAGGGTCCGGGATCAGAGGTTTCGTCAGTGCTGGCCCTGGCAAATCGCTGAAATCGTCGATCAATGCGCCGACACCCTCAATTTCAATGAGTCCGAATAGCCAGTCAGTCGGAGTCCATTCTGCGGAAACCCGCGCACTCAAGGTCAACGCTGTACCCGTATCCGGCAAATTGTCTTGATCGATCAAATCATAACGAAGCCGCGTATCGCCGCCCAACACGAATGTGGGCTCAGCGAAACTGACATGCGCGAAAGGCGCGAACGTGGCCAAACATATGGACACCTTCGCCAGATAGGCTTGCGGTCGTTCAATCATACTATACCAGCCCAACATCCCTCTAAGGCGGCTTGTGTTCGTTTCAAATCCCCATAGAAACCGGGAGGATGCAAGCCAATACAAAAAAAAGTGAACCAAATCGAAGATTGAAACGACTAAACCCTGTAACTTGCCACATTAGGTATTGAATCATGACTTTCGATCTATCCAAACTTTCTGATCAAGCGTTGAGTGAACTCGTGCTGGATTATGTTCGCGGCACCGCATCGGATGAAGCGACAGTCGCTATCGAAGCGCGATTGGAAATCGATCGTGAGCTGGCGGATGAAGTCGCATATTTGCAGGGGCTGCATCGCGCCGTATCGCCGCTCAAAAAAGACGGCATGTCTGATGAATTGGGTTGGCGGCGTTTGTCGAAAGCGATTGCCTCTGAAAGTGGTCGCACAGCAGCGAATGATAATGCCAAGATTTGGAAATACGCGGCAGCCGCCTTCGCGGTTGTGGCAGCAATTCAGACGGCCATTCTGATTCAGCCGTCCGCTCAGAACCCAACCGAGACCTATGTTACCGCCTCCGCGAATGACGCCGATACCCATGCTGTGAACATCATTTTCAATGACGTCACCGCTGCAGAGGACATCACGCGCGTGCTGAACGCGGTGAATGGGGAGTTCGTGGCCGGACCGAGTGCACTTGGGCTCTATACAATAGCCTTTGAAACCGAAGCCGCGCGTGACGACGCTTTGCAAGCGCTTCAGGCTGAGACCGACATCATAGAAAGCGTCAGCCTGAAATGATCATTCGGATCGCTTCAAACAACGCAGCAAGGCGGCCTTTGCTGCCATGATCCGTGTCTTCACAGTTCCGGTTGGGCAGTCCTCAATTTCGGCGATCTGCGAATAAGACAGGTCTTCATAAAACGCCAAGTGGATAGCGCTCTTCTGAATTGCGTTGAGACCTTCAATACATACCCGAACCCGCTCGGCATCTTGAAAGGCTTCCAGAGTCTTTTGTGGATCCGGCGTATCATCGGCAATCTCTATATCGACATCGCCGAAAACCGTCCGTGCTCCCTTGCGGTTACGGTCTATCGCTTTGTTGCGTGCAATTGAGAACATCCACGATTTTACCGTCGAGCGCCCGCCAAATCGATCAGCGCTTCGCCACACATCGAGCATCGCCTCATGCACAATATCTGCCGCTTCTTGTGGATCTGCGAGATAGTTCTGAACAAAACTGCTTAAGTGCGCAGCGTAATGATCATAAAGCTGCTTCAGAGCTTCCTGATCACCTGCCGCGACTCGTGCGATGAGTTCTGTGTCTCTTTCGGCTATCCCCAAGACCGTCTCCTCCGTACACCCAAGGCATAGCAAATCGACCAAGTTTTCAAGCGTTGATATCGGTCGTCCGAATTGACCCCGCAAATCGCTATGATCAGCCTCACTTTCTTGTGATTACCTTGTGATCAGAAACTTTGAACCGTTCGTGCTCCCGAACGACTTAGTCGCATGTTTAGCGCATTTAATCCTTGCTTTGCCCTGAACATGTGCCGCTCGGCGCATGCTTGTGAAACTGCGATCTTTCTTCCCTCTTGCGAAGATCGTTCACGCGCTGCGTCGGCGGCAGACTTAGGTCTCGGTGGTCCTGGGAGCACCGTCACGATAAGCCCCTTCCTTCGTACGGTTGGGCCATCGAGATCTATCCTTTGCGCACCTGACGGCTTCTCGCTCCAAGCTGTCCCCAAAGGGTGTTGTTCCCAAACCTTACTCACTTGGAGACATGAAAATGTCACGTAAGGAATCACTATTAAATGGTCGCAGCAGCGGCCTTCTCGCAGGCGTGCTCGCCGTTATTGGGCTGAGCGGCAAAGCCGCAGCGCAAGCGGCTGAATCAGGCCTGATCGATCTTTCGCAAGCCGACCAGGTCGCGAATTACACGGTCAACGAAGACGGATCCGTCGAACTAACTTTGGAAAGCGGCGAAACGGTAACTATTCCTGCAGACCAGGTTGTCATGCAAAACGGCCAAGTCCTGGTCGATGCATCTGCTTTGCAAATCGCGCTTGAAGCCGGTGGCTTGAGCCCGCTTGTATATGCTGGCGCAGGATTGGCGGGCGCTGTCGGCGTCGCGGCCGCTGCAAGCGGTGGCGGAGACGACGGCCCAGGCAATGTGCCAACCCCCAACGCAGACAATCTGACGGGTACACCACAAAATGACACAATCAACGCGCTTGCGGGTGATGATATCGTTGATGGTTTGGCTGGCGACGACACTCTGTCTGGGGCCGAAGGTAATGACACGCTGATCGGCGGCGCAGGAAATGACACTCTAAATGGCAATGCAGGTGCTGACACACTGCAAGGCGGCGCTGGCGACGACACACTCCTCGGTGGCGGCGGCACAGACATCATTGATGGTGGCGCAGGTAGCGATACGAACTCTTTTGCTGACATCGCTCAAGACACCACAGCCGACATCGCTGCTGGAACAGCGTCTTACGGGATGGTCAATGAGAGCTTCAGCAATATTGAAAACCTGACAGGCGGTGCCGGAAACGACACCTTGTCTGGTGATGGTGGCGCAAATACGCTGACTGGTGGCGCGGGCGACGACGTCCTTGCTGGTCGCGGCGGCGTCGACGTCATTGACGGCGGTGATGGAAACGACACCAATTCGTTTGAAGGCATTGGTGCAGACGTGACCGCAGATATCGCGGCCGGCACAGCTGACTATGGAATGGTCAACGAGACCTTCACCAATATCGAAAATCTGACCGGTAGCACTGGCAATGACACGCTTTCAGGCGACGCTGGTGCGAACACATTGATTGGCGGCGCAGGCGACGACGTGCTCGCTGGTCGCGGTGGCGTCGACGTCATCGATGGCGGTGACGGCAATGACACCAATTCGTTTGACGGCATTGGCGCAGACGTCACGGCTGACATCGCAGCGGGTACTGCTGATTATGGCATGGTCAGTGAGACGTTCACGAATATTGAGAACCTCACCGGCAGCACTGGCAATGATACGCTTTCAGGCGACGCTGGTGCGAACACATTGAGTGGTGGCGCGGGCGACGACGTGCTCGCTGGTCGCGGTGGCACTGACATTATCGATGGCGGCGAAGGCATTGATACCAACTCGTTCGAAGGTATCGGCGTCGGCGTAACGGCGAACATTGGCGCAGGCACCGCGTCTTATGGCACGGTCAATGAGACCTTCACCAATATCGAAAACCTGCGAGGCTCTGACAATGATGACAACCTGCGCGGCGATGGCGGTGCCAACCTCCTGGAAGGCGGTGCTGGTGACGACACTCTAATCTGGTCTGGCGGTGAAGATACGCTGGATGGTGGCGAAGGTTTCGACACGGCGGATTACACAACATCGTCTGTTCCGGTTGCAGTTCAACTGGACGCAAACGGAAACGGTACGGTGACGCGCGAAGTTGGCTTCTCCGTTGAAGTCGTGAACGCAGAAGTCGCTGATGATGCGACATTCGTTCAAGCAGCGGTCGACGGCAATTTGTACTTCAACGTGCATACGTCGGACTTCCCTGGCGGCGAAATTCGCGGTCAGCTGAGCGTGTCTTCTGACGAAACGGTTGATGGTGTCCGTACGATTGTACTCGATGCCAGCCTGGATGCCGCACAAGAGCCTATGGATGCATCTGACTCAGATGCCACAGGCACGGGTCAAGTGACCATTACTGTCGATGCTGACGGCAATGCAACCTATAGCTCTAGCTTAGACATTTCAGGCATTTCACCGTCTGAACTGATTACGCTTGGCGATGGTGCTCTGTCTGCCATTCACCTTCACAACGCCCCAGCAGGCAGCAATGGTCCTGTTCTTCAGGACATTGTGGTCGACGCCGGTGGCGAAACCGATGGTGAGTCAGGATTCACAGCAGAAGTGGTGAATGCGGAAGTTGCCGACGATGCAGCCTTCGTAGAAGCCGCAGACGCTGGGAACCTTTACTTCAACGTTCACACCGCGGACTTCCCCGGCGGCGAAATTCGCGGTCAGCTCGACACAGTGGTGTCGGACGAAACCGTGGATGGCGTTCGCACGCTCGTCCTCTCTGCTGAACTGGACGCAGCACAAGAGCCAATGGATGCCTCGGATTCTGATGCCACCGGAACGGCGACTGTAACGATTGTCATCGATGCGGAAGGCAATGCAACTTACAGCTCTCAGCTGTCCGTTGCAGGCATTACAGATGAAGACCTCATCACACTGGGTGATGGCGCTCTGTCTGCAATTCACTTGCACAATGCACCTGCCGGCGTGAACGGCCCTGTGCTTCAGGACTTCATCGTTGATGCGGGCGGCACGACCACCGATTTCAGCGTTCTGCAGGAAACCGATGTGTTTGCTGAAGATGTTGAAGTCGACACGCTGACCTCAATTGAACGCGTTATTCTGTCAGAGAATGATGACGTGGTTGCACCAGGTGCTGGCTCTCAAACCATTGAAGGCGGCGCAGGTGATGATGTCATTGCTGGCGGCGGCGGAACCGACTTCCTGGATGGTGGTGAAGGCAACGACACTAACTCATTCGAAGGGATCGGACGCAATGTCGATGCCAATCTTGGCACCGGAACCGCATTCTATGTCACACCCGGTGGGGCGACGATCGAAGAAGGCTTCAGCAACTTCGAAAATCTCGCAGGTTTCACCGGAGATGACCGTCTGACGGGCGATGCTGGCGACAACATCCTTGATGGTGGCGCAGGCAATGACGAGCTCAATGGTGGTGGCGGTAATGACACGCTGATTGGCGGCGCGGGCGATGACGTCCTTGCTGGCGGCGGCGGTCAGGACACGCTGGATGGCGGAGAAGGCATCGATACTGCCGATCACTCCGACATTGGTGTGGCAGTGAATGTCGACCTATCAGCTGGCACGGCCGACTATGGCATGGTCAATGAGACGCTGACCTCAATTGAGAACGTCATCGGCACATCATTTGATGACACCCTGACAGGTGATGACCAGGCCAACCTCATCGCAGGTGGTGACGGCGCAGACACGATTAGCGGCGGTGCCGGTGACGATGTTCTGCGGGGTGACGCGCTTGGCGCAGGTGAAACCCTGACCATCAGTGTTACCAATACGCTGCCTGAAGGTGGTACGTTCCTGACGCCCGTCTGGTTCGGGTTCCATGATGGCGAGAACTTCGATCTTTATGATCGCGGGGAAGCCGCCAGCACAGGCCTGGAACGGGTTGCCGAAGATGGCAACATTGGTGCCATTGCCAGTGAGTTCAGCCAAGCGGCTGGTCGCAATGGCGTAGATGCCGGTGTGTTCGGTCTTGGCGTTGGGGCCCCCGGCCCTATCGACCCAGGTGAAACCGCAACCTTCACGATCAATGTGAACCCAGAGGATGTTGGCCGCGGCTACTTCACTTGGATCACCATGGTCATTCCATCGAATGATGCCTTCCTGGCATCACCTGGAAATCCTTTGACGGACGCGATCTTTGATGCTGACGGCAACTTTAACGGGCCACTGATTGTTCAGCGCCTCGGAGAAGATGTCCTTGATGCTGGCACCGAAGAGAACACCGAGTTAGATGCGGCCTTCCTCAACCAGACCGGCCCGAATACCGGCGTGACTGAGGATGGGGTCATTACTGTGCATCCGGGCTTTAACGGATCTGCAGCTTTGCCAGACGGCACACCGGTCAACATTCTTGGTGGCACCACAGCAGCTGGCACCATCGTTGACGCCATTGCAGGTGACTTCACCCAAAATGGTGGACAGAATCTGGTGCTTCAGATCGTCGTTGATCGGGCCGAATTCGGTGGCGATGACGTCATTGATGGCGGCGCCGGCAATGATACGATTGAAGGTGGCTTCGGCGACGACACTCTGATCGGTGGAGAAGGCGACGACTTCATCCAGGGCGGTGTTGGAGATGACATCATCGATGGTGGCAGCGGCAATGACACAGCGGACTATTCGGACATTGATGTCCCGGTCACAGTCATGCTGGATGCTGATGGCAACGGTACTGTCACCCGTGAAACTGGCTTCTCTGTTGAGGTCACGGACGCGGCGGTCGCTGACGACGCGGTCTTTGTGGCGGCGGCAGAAGCCGGAAATCTCTACTTCAATGTCCATACGGACGAATTCCCTGGAGGAGAGATCCGAGGCCAGTTGTCGATCGCCTCAGACACCACAGATGACGCTGGTGTTCGCACCCTTGTTCTCGATGGTATTCTGAATTCTGCGCAAGAGCCGATGGATGCCTCAGACTCAGCAGCATCGGGCTTCGGTCAGGTGACCATCACAGTCGATGCGATGGGCAACGCGACCTATAGCTCCAGCCTGTCAATTGACGGCATTGCGGTGTCTGAACTGATGACGGTTGGGCCTTTCTCAGCCATTCATCTGCACAATGCTCCGGCTGGCGAGAATGGTGGTGTCGTTCAAGACGTCATCGTCGATGCTGGTGGAGATGTGAATGGCGCAACCATGGCCGGCGACGTCTTCGACGAGGTTGTCGAGGTTGATACGCTGACATCGATCGAGAATGTTCTTCTCGCCGATGGCAGCATTGTCACCCCGACTGATGCAATGGCGCCCGTGACCGAGCTGCTGTCAGTTTCTGAAACTGCTGATGTTGCGTCCTCGAAAACCACACCGGATTTCATGGAGTACTCAGGGGTTGATGCGGGCTTTGCATCCGCCGATCTCGCTGCAGATCAGGACGACTTCCGGGTTCCACCGGCAGACTCGTTTGACATGTAACCTAACCGGTTGGCCCCATCCTCAGGGACGGGGCCAACCTCCTTTTCTTCCATTCCTCACATTCCCAGGAGCTCCCAATGACCCGCTCTCACGCTGGTGCCCCAGACCACAAGTCCGCAGACTCAGGGCACACATTCAAGTTTCTTTTCGGCGTTATTCGTCGATGCCCCGGGAAGTTTGGGACACTTATGGGCTTCAGCCTCGCGGTGAATGTGCTGATGCTCGTATCGCCACTCTACATGCTGCAGGTCTATGATCGAATTTTGACATCCGGATCGACCGACAGTCTCATTTGGTTGAGCTTGATCGCGATATTTCTACTCGGCATCTATGCCGCAGCCGAAGCTGGCCGACGCCGTGTGTCCTCGCTGATCGGCGACCGGTTGGAAGCGAATTTCGCCGACCGTATGTTTGTCAGGTTTGAGCGCGGTGATGACGACAAAGTCGTTTTACCAAAAGATATGCAAGACATTTCCCGTATTCAGGCAACCTTCCAGAACGGCTCACTGCTCGCCTTTGCCGACTTGCCTTTCACGCCCTTATTTATCGCCCTCCTCTTCTTGCTAGATCCACTTCTTGGCGCGATCAGCCTTGTCGGAGGACTGATTGTCTTTGCCGTCGCAATTGTCGCGGAACTCACAACCAAAACGCCAGGCGCTGCAGCTGCAGCATCCACGGGTCTGGCTCAGGAACAGTTGACGGGCGCAGCAAGACAGCATGCCGCTATTCGTGCCATGGGCATGACCGGTGCAATTGAAAGCCTGTGGCGGCAACAGCGAGATGAAGCTCTCAAGCAGACGTTGAAGACGTCAAAAATGGATGCCTCATACGCGTCGATCGCGCGTGCTTCGCGTCAAATCCTGCAAATTCTAATCCTTGGCGCAGGTGGCTTTCTGGTTCTCTCTCAATCTTTGTCGCCGGGCGGAATTGTGGCCGGATCCGTCATCATGTCCCGCGCGCTGGCCCCGATTGATCAAATCGTTGGTGGCTGGCGCTCCTTCGTTCAGGCCCGCACGTCCTGGCGGTCGCTCACCGAGCGATTGACGATTGATCATCAACGCCAAGATCACACACCTTTGCCGCGCCCGGATGCGAGCCTGGTTATCGAACGTTTAGCTGTTGGCGCCCCCACCGTTGAGGCCCCCGTCATTCGTCCCTTCTCTTACGAGGTTCGAGGGGGGCAATTGATTGCTATGCTTGGCACCAGTGGCTGCGGAAAGACCAGCCTGTTGCAAACCCTTGCCGCCGTCTGGCCGACAAAATCAGGCGAAGTCCTTTTGGCTGGGCGCAGCGTTCATGATTGGGCCAATGAAGATCGCGGACAATATGTTGGCTATCTTCCACAAAGCATCGACCTCGCGCCTGGTACTATTGCTCAAAACATTGCGCGTTTCACCGAAGCGGAGCCCGAAGAGATCTATCAAGCGGCCCGCGACGCTGGCGCGCATGACGTGATCTTATCGCTCGCAGATAGCTACGAAACCCAAATCGGCCCCAACGGCGTTGGCCTGTCAGGCGGTCAGAAACAGCTAATAGGATTGGCCCGCGCATTCTTTCGGTCGCCGGTGCTGCTTTTGCTCGACGAGCCAACTGCAAATCTCGATGGCGAGACAGCCGCGAAAGTAATCGGGGCACTCCAATCCCGCGCCGCAATTGGCAGTATCGTGGTCACCTCGACCCATGACGCTCGGTTGGCGCAGAACGCACACACTCAACTGACCATTGCGCATGGCGGCGTGATCGCCAAGCCGATGCAAGAACTCACTCAAACAACAAAGAAGACCGCGTCGCGTCCGGTGCAGGTCTTTGCTCATGAAAGAGGATAACTCCATGTCTAAGTCAGAAACACGCAGCACTTCGGACAAGTTTGCGACGCGCATGGGTCAGGTCTGTTTTGTTGGCCTTGGCGGGTTTGCGCTCTGGGCTGGCTTCATTCCACTCGAAGAAGGCGTGAGCGCATCAGGGACTGTCGTCGTCGAGAATAATCGCCAGCTGATTCAGCATCTTGAGGGCGGCATCATTCAAGACATCGCGATCAAAGAAGGCAGCCAGGTCTTGGCCGGCGATACGCTCATGGTCCTGCAAGAAACAGCATCGCTGGCCTCCCGAGATCAAATCATCCAAGAGATCGCGACACTGTCTGCATCCGTTGTTCGCCTGACAGCATTGAATGACGGAGCCTTAGAACTCAACTTCTCGGCTTTGGCATATCTCACCGTCGGCGAGACGGAGCGGGCGGCAATTCAGTCGCGGGAATATGATCTTTTTGTGCAACAACGAAACGCGCTATCCGCCGATACCGCAGTGCTGGACTCTCAGCGGCAGAGCGCACGCACGAGCGCACAACTCAAAGCGAACGAAATCGATATCACCCGCCGGTCACTGGACTCAACGCGCGAAGAATTGGCTCTGTTTGAGAACCTCTTTGAACAGCAGCTTGCTCGCCGCGACCAAATCATCGCGCTGGAACGTCGTGTGTCTGACTTTGAAGGTACGATCGCCCGCCTGGGCAGCGAGAAAGCCGTCGCTGAAGCGGAAGCACGAAGCCTCTCGACGCAAATCGCGCAAACCCACGCACAATTTCGAGAAGGCGTATCGACTGAATTGAGAGATACAACGGCACGGTTGCAAGCGGCAGAAGAGTCACTCTCAGCCGCGCAGGATGTGCTCAACCGCTCGATCATCAAAGCTCCGGTTGCCGGAGAGGTGCTTAACCTAGCTGCGAACACGAAAGGCGGAGTCGTTGCGCCAGGAGATACGATTTTGGAGATCGTGCCTGATGGTGACTCGATTATTGCTTCGGTCCAGATCAAGCCGACGGATCGCGCACAAGTGTTTGAGGGTCTGAGCGTTCGCACGCAAGTCTCAGCCTACCGGTCCTGGAAATCACCCAGCCTAGTCGGCACGATCCACGATGTCAGCGCCGACCTGAAGCGCGACCCGGTTTCGGGCGCCGCCTTTTATGAAGCACGCGTGCAAATCGAATTACCGACGGACGGCTCCGGATCATCTTTAGAGATTACGCCGGGCATGCCGGTCGATGTGTTCATCTTTTCGGGCAAAAGCCGGACCACGCTCGACTATCTGATGGAGCCGATCGCGGCATCCGTATTCAAGGGGCTGCGCGCTGGATAGGGTCTCCCACCGGGATCGATATTACAGACTGAATTTGCATTAGACTGACGCGCGCGGAGATCGAGCTATCGATGTGCGGCCAATCGAGCGGCGGCGCTCTCGACGTTGCAGGACATGATAATGATATCATGATCTTCGCCGTTTCGATCGCGCACGTGTTCTTTCAACAAGGCTTCTTGTTGAAACCCCATCTCTTCAAAAACAGCCCGCGCCGCCGACTGGTCCAACGTCATCTGTGCGATGATCTTCTCAACGCCTTGGCTAATCGCCTGCGCAAAACTCTCCTGAATCATAATCCGGCCCAGCCCTTTGCCGCGTGCAACCGGACCCAATAGAACGCGAATCTCGCCAACATGAGGTGACCAGGATTTGCGATCGAGCATCAGACCTGACATGCCAATCAATTCTCCAGCCTGCTCGACCAAGAGGGCCAAACTGTCCCCATCCTTTATACTCTCGAACCAGGCATCAACGACAGGACGTTTGGAAATGTCTCGGCGCAGGTAAAGCAGGTCGTGATCTGGCAGCGCACATGCAAAGCTGTGGACCACCTCGGCATCTTCTGCTGCAGGCAACCGCACCAAAATTTGTTCAGACCCAATCGCCAGGGTTTTGGGATAATCAGATTTTGTCATGCAGACCTCTCCGAAAGCCAGTCATCCAGAACCGGCCACATTCGACCAACCGCATTGGCGCCGCACACAAGGCTGACATGTCCGCCCTTTAAGACGATATTCGTCTTATCCTCGGAACCAACCAACTCGACCAAGGGCGCGCTCGCCGCAGGCAGAACCAATGAATCGTGTTGTGCACAAGCGTGAAAAATGGGCACGGTGATGTTTTCAAGGGACGCGGACTTCCCGCCCACTCTGAGTGTTCCGGCGACCAAACCGTTCTCCCAAAAAAGTTCTTTGACGGTCTCCCGAAAATACTCACCCGCAAGCGGCAGCATGTCATTGCTCCAACGATCATATTTGCGGAAATTCTCGACAAAATCGCTGTCCCACATATTCCGCCACAGATTGATTTGCGCTGCAGACTGACCCGCGGGTGCCGTCATCTGGAACCCCTGAAAGACAAAGTTTGGCGGCACGTTTCCGATCAAGTCGACCATTCTATCGACTTCGAAATGTTTCTGATCCGTGACCTTGGTGAACATGCCCATTTCGTGAAAATCAATCGGCGTGGTGAAGCAGACCAGATTGCGCACACCCGCGCCTTTCATGGACGCGGTGAAAATTGTCGCCAGGACGCCGCCCATACAATACCCAATCAGGCTAGCTTCGTCTTCACCGGTCTCTCGCGCGACAATGTCGAGGCATTCCTGAATAAAGGTCTGCGTATAATCTTGCAGGGTTAGCTTTTTCTCTTCGGGTCGCGGTGGCTGCCAATCCATCAGGAAGACGTCATAACCAGCCTTCAACAGAAACTCGACCAAGCTCACCCCTGGCATCATGTCGAGCACATATGAGCGGTTAGACGTCGGCGTGACGATCAAAATGGGAGTCTTGTAAACTTCATCACTGAGGGGATGATAATGGAATAATTGCAACGTGCCGCGCTGATGAATGATATCTTTTCGGGTCTGCCCAACCGGAGGATCGTCGGACAAGAAATACGACACACCATTGATGTTGCGCTGAATGGTCCGATCAACGAGTTTTCGGATACGATCGCCGGTCGACTTTTCTTTTTCTTTCGTCTTGCCCAACGAACATCCTCCCGCTTAGGCGATCACTTTGTCTCTGGTGCCTTCGAACGCGTTGCTGATTTGGGTTTCTTTGTTCGAGCAGGCCCCTTGCGAACGCCAGCGGTTTTCTTGCCCAGCAATTCATGCAGCATGGATTCGACCGAGATCATTCGCTCTTCAATCCGTCCGCACTGCTCTGCAAGCTGAACAATATCTTCTTGAGTTGGCATGTTGTAGAGATGAAGGTTCTTACCCATGCGGTCGGTAAAACGCTTCTGCACACGCGCCTGCGTCGTGACCGCAGTGTTCATGACCTTGCCGAAATTATCTGAGCCAAAGACCGCCTTGCCGAGCTCGTTTACACGCTCTTCAAGCGCCGCGACTGTTTTCTGGACCGGGTCGCCGCCCTTTTTTTGTGCCACGCGGATACTCCAACTCTCTTTTTCTATTCGGTTTTTTTACCTCATCCGGTGGTGATCGTCCATTAGTCTTAAATATCGGCGCACATCATGCCATCATCGCTGCGCGATTCGCATCGCGGGAATACGTTCTTGCAGACAGGATCAACGCCGCGATGCTGAGGGCATTCATCAACAGCATAATTTCCAGAGCGGCCTTGAGGGGAGCCGTGTGTCCCGCGGCCGCCATCCGGTCACTCAGAATACCGACAATTGTCGGGCCGCCGCCAATCCCAATCAGGGTTAAGCACAGCAGCATGAATGCCGCCGCAAAGGCTCGCATTCTCAGCCCGACCAATTCTTGTGATGCAGTATAGGCAACGCTGGCATAGACCAAGCCAATAAAGCTCGGCACGATATTCCAGGCATACGCTCCGATGATGGTATCGGCTTGCAAGAACAGCCAGGCAAAGGGCAGCGCGATCGCTGCACAGATAGCGATAATCAGCGGCCGCCAGATCAGGTTCTTGCGCGATAGACGATCGCAGATCAGACCGAGCACCACTGCGCCGGCTCCGCCTACTCCACCAATCAGGATCCCCAGCGGCGCGGCAACATCTCCTGGACCGACTTCATACGCACGCTGCAAATGGCTGGACGTGAAAACCAGAAACCCATTGGCAGAAACGCAAATCAAACTGCACCCCAGCAAAAGCCACAGGAAGGATGACTGGCCGCCGATAAATTTCAGCGTTTGGAACAGCGTCGGGGCGTCACCCTGGTCCGTGCGTTGTTCGACGGCGCCGCGCACAGGTTCTTTGAGCGTGAACCGCACAATCGCAGCGAGGATAAGACCTGGGACACCAGCCACGAAAAAGGCCACGCGCCACCCCCAAGCCTCATACACGAGACCACCCATGATAAAGCCCGCAAGGATGCCGAGCCCGATACCAGTCGTGTAGATTCCCAAGGCTGTTGCGCGCTCGTGCGGCGCGTACAGGTCAGAGATGATTGAAGTCGCAGGCGGCGTCCCACCGGCTTCTCCGACCCCGACGCCCATGCGGGCAAGCAGCAAGTGCCAGAAATTCTGCGCGAAGCCCGAAAGCGCCGTCATGCCGGACCAGATGGTCAATGCCAACGCAATAATCGAGCGCCGGTCGCCGCGGTCTGCCCACATCGCAATTGGGATTCCCAGAGTTGCGTAGAACGCGGCGAATGCGAGGCCAGAGAGCAGCCCAAGCTGACCGTCGCTGAGCCCGAGATCGGCTTTGATTGGCTCCAGCAGAATGACCAGAATCTGGCGATCAATATGGTTGAACGTGTAAACCAGAGTCAGGATAATCAGGACATAAGTACGTGATTGACCCGTCGAGGCCCTGCTGGCTGCAGCCGGCGTAGGAGGCGTGGAACTTGTCATGACAGCCCGATCAAACGTGTATGGGTTTCAGTTGCAAAAAAGCGATCAGCCAGCTCAGGGAGGAAAACGAGCTGGCTGATCAAATTCAATCGATCAAAAATCGACCGACAGAGATGCTGTTACGGTTGTCGGCGCACCGTAGAACGCTGAGTAAGCACCATCCACACCGAGCTGACTCGGCGTCACGAAATTGTATGCGGCGACACGATACTCTTCGTCAGTCAGGTTGCGCCCGTGTAATCCGAATGTGTATTTTTCGGACGGCGAGGTCCAGACAATGCTTAAATCGGCCAGCGTGTAGGAGTCTGGATCGAGCGCCGGTCCTCCGGCTGGGAAGATGGCGCTTTGTCCAGCTGCGAAACCAGCGTTTTCAACATTGAACAGGTTGTACTCATCGCGATAAGACAGCGCGCCAGTGATCGAGATCTCGCCTCTGTTTGAACCAAGCTCGTTGGAATAATTCAGCGCGACGCGTCCTTGCATCTCGGGCGTGTTTTGCGTCACGAACTGATCCGCAATATTGATGTCGGCGGAAATGATTTCGGTGATCTCAGCATCGATAAAGCCGAGGTTTCCGAGCAGCGTGAAATTGTCCGAAATGTACCAGGTCCCTTCGATCTCCAGGCCGGTATATTCAGACTCGCCTGCATTGAAGACAGACGACACGAACGTGTCATTCACGCCGTCATTATCCGAGTCGGCGCCGTTCTGAACGGTGATCTGCTGGTCGGAATATTCTGCAAAGAAGACCGCAGTATTGAGCAAAAGCGTATCATCAAAGAACGAACCTTTCACGCCGAGCTCATAACTATCGACGAATTCCGGCCCAAATCCCTGCTCAGACAATCCTGTTGGATCGAGGTCGGCCCGTGCACGTGGGTCAAAACCGCCCGCCTTAAAGCCTTGCGCATAAGTCGCATAAATATTCAGGTCGTCATGCGGCCGATATGAGAGCGAGATGCGCGGTGTGAATTCCTCATCTTCGCGGGTCAGGCCCTGGAAATCTGTTTGCGCAACGAAGAAGACCGATGCCGTATTACTTGGATCAAATGAGCCCGACCCGGCGCCGAGCCAGAGCTCGCGCAAGACGTCCGCTGTGGTTTCATCTTTTGTGTAACGACCACCGACGGACAGCGCCCATTGATCCGTGATGTCATAAGTGAAATCACCGTAGATCGAGAAGTTCTCTTTCTGTTGGTCGCCGGCCTGATACACGGTCAGTCCGAGGCCACCCAGAATCACGTCAAAGTCACCACTGGCATTGCCATCGAGATAGTAGATGCCAGCCACGCCCGACAATTGCTCACCTGTGTAGAGCAGCTGGAATTCCTGGCTGAACTGATCATCCTGATAAGTTGCCGGAACATCGAAGTCGTTTTGCGGAAGGGCGTCGAAATCTATCGGCGTAACAGTCGATCCTTCGCGATAAGCGGTGATCGACTTTAAGGTGACGTTTGAGTTGACGGTCCATTCGCCAGTCAGCGAGTAACCTTCGGTTTCGACGGAGTTCGAGTCTCCAATCCCGGCGCGCGTATCAAACACATTGCTTGTAACAGGCAGCGTGCCATCAGCGCTCGGCAATAGGCGATGCCCGTGCTTGGCGTTTGAATCATCTTCCGAGCGGTCATAAGCGACCCGGAAGAATAAATCAGCGGATGGCTGCCACTCAGCACTCAGGCGATAGGCAAGTACATCCTTGTCGTAATGCTCAGCACCCGTATTGAGATTGGTACCGTAGCCATCGCGATCATATTTCGCGATAGCGCCACCGACGGCAAATGTATCGCTGAGGGGAACCGATCCAGAGACGATGGCATCCAGTTGGCTGAACGAGCCAACATTGACTTTTGCTTTCAAAGCAGGCTCGTCGCTGAGCTTCTTGGTGACGTATTTGATCGCGCCTCCAATGGTGTTGCGCCCATAGAGCGTACCTTGAGGGCCCCGCAGC
>JBCCDZ010000002.1:0-32890 GCA_039030525.1 Pseudomonadota bacterium
TTCCTGGAAGACGTCGCCAAGCGCGGCCTGCCCTGGCACGTGATCGATGTGCCGACAGGAACGCAAGACGACTTGTTCGCGGTGGAGACCTAACAGCACCCACCCGCCGCTTTGGCCTTTGGCGTGTGCGGAATCTCGTCGCGCAAATCCTGCCCGTATGTCGGGGCCGCATCCATTGTGTGGAACATTTCCCAGATCACGCCTTGCGGGTCGCGCGCCCAATGCTTGTTGGAATTGGCGTAACAGCATTGCGCGTCCGGCTCTGCCAGCGTTGACTGTTCCGCAGCGATCAGGGCCGCGTTGACGCCGTCCAGCTCTTCATCGCTATCGACCTGAATGCCGACATGATCGACACCGCGGGTCGCGCCGTCGCGTTGGCTGACCGCCAGATTGATCCGCGGATCGTCGAGCATCCATTTCATATAGTCTGGCTCGTCGACACTCGGCGCTTGCCCGAACAGAGCCGAGTAAAAGCGCTTAGTGGCGGCAAGGTCTTCGGCGCTGATATGGATATGTATGCGTTTCATGAAGTCTCCAATTCTTGAGCGAGAGAGGGCGCGAGCACGCCGCGGCAACAGTCTTCCATCAAAAAGCCGATCAGGCCTTGGAGTGCTGCATAATTGGCGCGTGAAATAAGCGATCGGCCTTGCCGGGTTTGCACCACCAAGCCAGCCTCTGCCATGGCTTTGAGGTGATGCCCAAACGTGGTCGCCGGCAGGTTAAGATGCGCCCGCATGTGCGACACGCTCAAGCCCGCATCGCCCGCCTGCACCAGCAAGCGCAAGATGGCGACCCGGCTGGCATGGCCGAGAGCGGCAAAGGATAGAGCGGCTTTGTCATCAGTCATAATATCTATATATCTAGTTTTATAGATATTTCAAGTGGCCTGTTTAAAGATATTGACGGAGGGTTTGATTTCGATGTCACCGCGAACAACAACGAGCGACCTACGTCGCCCTAAGAAGGACGCTCGCGAACTGGAATAAGTGCAGTCATTGCTCTCAACCGATTGCATTCGCTGATATTTTCGCCATTCTCCGGACACGTATGGGGTCAGGGGGAAGAAATGCTACTGCGCCGGATTACAAAGCACGTTAAAGAGCAGAATTGGTTCGCGGTCGGCATTGACTTCGTCATCGTCGTGATTGGTGTTTTTATTGGTATTCAGGTCGCCAACTGGAATGATGCTCGAACGACCGCGCAAGACGCACAAAAGGCGCGGGCCAGCTTAATCGCGGATTTGCAAAATGATCGCGACGTCTACGCCGTTCGGAGAAAATTCTACCTTGAAGTCAAGGACGCGTCCGTCGCTGTTGAAGAAGCTCTAGATCATGAGTTGTCGGAATCAATGGATCAGAATTGGCAGTTAATATACGATACGGTGAATGCTGCTTCGACATGGCCATTCAAGCCATCCGGACAGGTGTATGATCAGCTATTGAACGCAGGGAAACTGGGTCTTGTCAGCGATATGCACATTCAACGCCAGATGCGGGATTACTACCAAGATGCGGCAGCAGAGGCGGGCGTCACATTCAAATTTGACTCTGATTTCAGATACGCTTCGCGAAAGCTCATAGACTGGGAGCTTCACGATTATCATGCACTTGGATGCGGAAATATTATTGGTTCTGACCCGAGCGAAATAATAGAAGACAGCGCCCGATACTTTGTAGTTTGCGACACTCCCGATCTGCCCGCTGAAGTCTCCAGAACAGCCGGGCGGTTGCATGCATCTGAGCCACTACATGACGATTTAAGACTTCACCTATCACAGCTTGATACGCTTCTTTATTTTATCGAGTATCTCGATGATGAGGCTAAAACACTTATTGAAGAACTCGAGGGACGATAATGCTCCTGCGCCGCATCACAAAACACGTCAAAGAGCAGAACTGGTTCGCCGTCGGGATCGACTTCATTATCGTCGTGATTGGTGTCTTTATCGGTATTCAGGTAGCCAATTGGAACGACAACCAAAATACCAAGGCAGCGCTTGCGGCATCGCTAGAGCGGCTAGACAAGGAAGTCTCCCTAAACATGGAACTGATCGACGACGTTTTGGTCTATTATGAGAACGGACGATCGGATTTTGATACGGCGCGTAAAGCGCTAAATGTCTGCGCTGTTTCCGAGGAAGGACAAGTGGCGCTGGAGGCGCTCCTGTTCGACCTGGTCTCAGATGTACAACCCAATTTTGTAACGGTCTCGCTTGATCAGCTCGCGAATGAAGGGCGGTATCAAGACTTGTTGTCTCCTGGATTCCAGCAAACCTTCGTGACGTATGCCGGGCGACTGAACGAAGAACATGAACAACTCACCAGCCACTATGAGCAAATGTGGGCGCGTCATGTGAACTATCATCCCGCCATAAGTTCATTTTTTCCGGGTGAAGACGAAACGGAGGTAGGGCAATGGGGGTTCAAGCTTGACCGTCCATACGAGGAGGTATGTGCGGATCCGGAGTTTAGGACCCAGTTCATAAACACCATCGGCTTCTATTCGGCCATTGAAACTCGGTTGCTCCGCCTAAGGTCCGAAGTTGAAGTCTTCCGAGCATCATTGGCGGATGAATTGGAGCGCTTGTAATGCTGCTGCGTCGCATCACACAACACGTCAAAGAGCAGAACTGGTTTGCGGTCGGGATCGACTTCGTAATCGTCGTGTTCGGTGTCTTCATCGGTATTCAGGTCGCAAACTGGAATGACGACCGAGCAGAGCATCAGATGGAAACGAAGGCCCTGGTCGCTCTGAAGAAAGAGTTGGAAAGCTCTATCGTCTTTGCGGACGCACGGACCCGCGCGTATGAACAGGCGACAGAAGCTGGGAAAAGGTCGCTAACCTACATCAATGCCCCTTACGACTGCGGGCAGAACTGTTGGTCTATTGTGGTGGATTTTATGCACGCGTCTCAATGGCAGGATTTGAGCGTGAGTTTCTCAGCGTACGAAAATATGCGCGATCGCGGGTTTCCGAGAAACCCCGACATCATCGACGCTGTGGAAGCCTATCGCTTACAAAACATAAATAACGCGGATACGTTCGAAGTCTTACCAGTCTACAGGTCTCTGGTGAGGCAGCTGATAGATGTTCCGGCTCAGGAGTTTTATTGGGCAAACTGTTGGTCTCTCGTGGATGGTATCGAAGAATATGTTTTGAATTGTCCAGAAGGCGTTTCGCCGGAAGCAGCGCGAGAGCTCGTAAACGAGATTACCGCCAATCCAGATATTGAGCCCCATCTTACCGAGTGGATCGGAGCCATCGTTTCGTTGCCGCAAACCCTAGGCGATCAAAACGCAGCGGCTCAACGCGCCGTTGACGTGATCGATCGGGAGCTAGAACGGCGCTAGCTCAGACCATTCTCGGTTTAAAGCTCAAACTCCAAGATCTAAGCGTCCTAAACTCGCCCCAACCCGGTCGCTCACGCGAAGTCTTATTGAGCGCTAACCGAGCCAGTTTCGCCACCTCGCCGAACACGTTTTCGTGTTCTGCATTGATCCCGGCTGTAAAACCGCGCATCGGGACGGCGGACAGAGTTTGGGAGCGCCTTATGAAAACGAACTTGTGGACCGGATTTGCGATCGCACTGACAGTGCTGGTCTCGGCCTGCGGCGGCGCCAATAGCGTTTCGGACAAACCGCTTTTCGTTGACGCCATTGATTATGCTGACTTCACCCCAGCAGCAGGCTGTACGGCGGATGTGCCGGACGCGACCTATCGCGCCTGTCTTGACCCGCGCGCGCTATATGCGGCAGCGGTCGAGTCGGCAGAGGCGGCGGACAATCCTCTAATGGTGATCTGGGGTTTTGAAGAATGCCCGTATTGCAAGAAATTTGCGGCCGAAGAAATGAACCCTGAAAGCCCCCGCACGATTGGTGATTTTACCACCAACACCCTGTCCAAGGCGCAACGCGACAGTTTGCCAAATTCGGGCAAAGACTTTCAGATCAGCGTGCTGCATCTGCATGTTCGGGCGCCAGATGGCGCCTCGCTGGCCGAAGCCCTGGGTGTGACCGACATTGCCCGCGAGCGTGGCTGGCATCGCGTCTGGTCACCCTTTGTCAGCTTCACCCGGCCCGGCACCAACACGTTCGTGGCGCAGACGCAGTTTCAGCAAGGCGAAAAGCCCTGCAACTATGTCGATGATTTCGCCATCAGTCTCGAACAACTCGGCTACATTCCGGCCGACGACTCCAAGCCTCGCGCCATGTGCGCTGCGGCGTAAACGCCAGGTTCGACTCGCGTCCGCATCCCTTCTACAGTGTCGGCCATGTTCGACACCATTCTCTATGAAATCGAAAACGGTCGCGCCCGGATCACATTGAACCGGCCCGACAAGCTGAATGCCATGAGCCTGAAAATGCAGGCCGAATTGTCTGAAGCGCTGTGGGATGCTGATGCGCGAACGGATGTGCATTGCGCGATCATCAAAGGCGCTGGCCGGGCGTTCACAGCAGGCTATGATCTTTCAGGCGGCGACACAGTGCCGGTCTCTCGCCTGCAAGCAGAAAACCCGGAGGCACCGTATCGCGGCGCACGCAGTGTCGATGATGATATCTGGCAGCTCGAACGGGCGCAGCGCTATCGCATGACGGCGTTTGACATGCACAAGCCGGTCATCGCGCAAGTGCATGGCCATTGCAAAGCAGGCGGCACGGACCTGGCTTTGCTGTGCGATATCGTCATCGTTGCTGACGATGCCGAGATTGGCTTCCCCGCCGGACGCGATCTCGGCGCCCTGCCCAATCAATTCTGGTTGCACAATCTCGGCCCGCAATGGACCAAGCGTCTATTGCTGACCGGCGATACGATTAGCGGCAAACAAGCAGCTGAGATCGGCTTCGCGCTGAAGGCCGTGCCAGCGGATATGCTCGACGCCGAAGTAGACGGCCTGGCTGACCGGTTCGCCTTGATTGATCCGGATATTCTCGCCGCCAATAAGCGGGCGGTAAATATGGGACTTGAGCTGATGGGAGCCCGGACGTTGCAACGCTATGCGGTCGAGAATGACGCGCGCGGGCATCAGGCCAAGAGCGCCAGAGGCTTTGTCAAACGGGCGGGTGAAGCCGGGCTAAAGCAAGCCTTGCAAGAGCGCGACGCGCCTTTTGGTGATGGCAAGGTTCGCATTCATGGGCCAGAGACAAGAGACGCTGAAGGCCGTCTGATCGACCCGGACGATTAGGCCTCAGACCAAGGCTTTGCGCATTCTCAATACCGGCACCACAGTGCCATCATCGCTTGGCTGGGACAGGTCTTCGATGAATTCATATCCGCAGGCTTCGTAAAGGGGGCGCCCGGGCGCGGTGGATCCCATTTCCATGGTCATGAAGCCTTCGGTACGCGCCGCGGCTTCGCCAGCATCCATCAAAAACCGCCCGACCCCGCGCCGCGTGAAGTCCGGATGCGTGTACATGGCGCGTATCTTGGCGGGCTCTGTCGCCGGGTCGGCCAAAGCATCGTCTCGACCGGTTGTATGATTACCGCCATAAAGTGTCCGCCGCCGCGACCAGCCCCCGCATCCCGCCAGAGCGTCATCAATATAGACCAGGAAATACGTCCCATCATCAACCAGCAGCGTGTCGACGCCCATGGTTTCGCCGGATCGCGCGACTTGTTTCTCATCGAGGAATTTCGGCAACAAGACGGCCATAGACGCCGCCATAAGGGCTTCGATCGCCGGGATATCCTCGCGGGTTGCAATTCGTAAGTGCATTTTCTGCCGTCTTCTCTATCTGAGATCCTGTATCGCAGAGATATTCGGTTTTGAAAGGTGCGCGGCGCGTGATTGAACAGATTCCTACTCCCACGTTCGTGCTCGATCTGGCGCGCTTGCGCCGCAATCTTGAAACCGTCCGCCACATTCGCGACGCCGCCGGGTGCAAATTTCTGCTCGCCACAAAGGCTTTCGCATTGCCCGCGGCATTCCCGTTCATGCGTGATGATCTCGATGGCACGACAGCAAGCGGCGAACACGAAGCGATCATGGGCGCAGAGTCTTTTGGCAAAGAGGTGCATGTCTATTCACCAGCTTACGCCCCAGGCGAAGTTGAACGGTTGAGTCAGATCGCGGGTCATATCTATTTCAATTCTGCCGCTCAGCTGAAGCAATATGGCGCCATCGCAAGACAGGCCGGCGCCCAGGTCGGGCTGCGGGTCAATCCGGGCTATTCCAACGCGACGCTTGGCGGCGATCTGTATGACCCTTGCGCGCCAATGTCCCGGTTTGGTGAGGTGGATGACCGATTGGATGATGTCGACTGGGATCTGGTCGACATCTTTCACGTCCACGCCTTGTGCGAGTCGATGGCGGATGGATCGGTCGGATTGATTGCCCATGTCGCCGACCGCTATGCGCGATATCTTGAGCGGGTCAGTGCGGTAAACTTTGGCGGCGGGCATTTCATCAACAAAGCAGGCTATGATGTCAGCGCATTGATCGCGGCGATTGCCGGCTTTCGCGAGCGCTTCGACCTTGAGGTCATCCTCGAGCCTGGCAGCGGACTGGTCGTGGACACCGGCGAATTGCATGCCAGCGTGATCGACCTGCATCAGAATGACGGGGACATTGCTTTGCTCGATGCCAGCGCGTCGACGCATATGCCGGATGTTCTGGAAGTGCCGTACCGCCCTGATGTGATCGGCGCAGGCCCTGCAGGTGAGCGCGCGCACACCTATCGCCTGGCCGGACGTACCTGCATGACCGGCGACGTGATTGGCGACTATTCGTTTGATCAGCCGCTCAAGCCTGGCGATCGCATCGTATTCACGGATCAGATGCACTACACGTTCGTCAAGACGAATACATTTAACGGCAACCCGCTGGCCAATCTTGCCTTGCGCCACGAGACGGGCGAAATCGAGATGCTGAGCGATTTTGGATATGACGCATTTCGGGCACGCCTTGGTCGTTAAATCTCCACGACCAGACGAGAAGAGGCGGCATGACTGAGAAATTTTCGTCCCGCGTCGATGACATCTTATCGAAAACCCTACCGCCGATTGAAGCCTGGCTCGACGGGGGTCTCCCCAATTGGCTGACCAAAGCGATCATCGAGTTCCTCGTCTTTGGAATCAAGCAAGCCTGGGCCTGTTTGTTTGGTGGATTGTTGCTCGCGGGCATTATCGTGACCAGCTATGTCTATCCTGATGCTGCCCCGATCTCACGCTATGATTTTCTCGTCATCTACGCTGTCGCGATCCAAGTTTTGTTTCTCCTGACCAAACTTGAGCGGCCGAGCGAGGCGCTGGTTATCCTGATCTTTCATCTCGTCGGAACCGTCATGGAAGTGTTCAAGACGGATGCCGGGTCCTGGGTCTATCCGGAAGACAATCTGCTCAGGCTTGGCGGGGTGCCACTCTTCTCTGGCTTCATGTATGCGGCAGTTGGATCATATTTTGCCAGGGTCGCTCGGGTGTTCGAATTTCGCTGGCAGCATTATCCTGCCCTGCCCCTCACCTTCCTATTGGCCACAGGCATTTACGTAAATTTCTTCAGCCACCATTTCATTTGGGATATCCGATACGGTCTATTCGCCTTCACGGCGCTAATCTTCTTGCGCTGCCAAGTGCATTACCGGGTCTGGCGATGGCAGCATAAGATGCCCCTCTTGCTAGGCTTTTTCCTGGTCAGTCTGTTCATCTGGATCGCCGAGAATATCGGCACGCTCACGCAAACCTGGCTTTACCCGGGTCAAGAAGATGGCTGGTACATGGTCTCGCTGCAGAAACTCGGCAGCTGGTATCTATTGATGATCGTGTCCTGGGTTTTGGTCACCCTGGTGCATCGCCCGCAAGCGGTTGAGCCCGATTAGCTTGGATTGTGTTGTGGTTCCCAGAGCTGGATCGGATTGCCTTCTGGATCAAACACATTGGCAAACAGCCCGTTTGGATACGGGTTGCCTTCATCCAGCGTCACTTCATTGCCATTGGCGCGCAGTTGCGCGACCATTTTCTCAAGGTTCTCGACCCGCATATTCAGCATGAAGGTCTTTGACATATCGTCGCCAAAATAAGTCGTATCATGGCTGAACGGGGCGAACACGGTTGGACCCTCGCTCTGGTGCCAGGGCTGGGTTTCATAATCGCTTGGCACGGGATCAATCCCGAGATTTTCGTCATACCAGGCCGCCAGCGCCGCCGGATCCTTAGCGCGGAAGAAGAACCCTCCAATGCCGCTCACTCTTTGTTTTTCGGACATGACCCTCTCCCCACATATGGAATGACCCCACTATGTCCCAAAAACGAGTTGACGTAAAACGCGGACGCGCGATAAGTGCGGTAATTCTTTGGAGCTTTTGAAGACAAATGAACTAGCGACACCGGACATCCGGAAACGTAAAATGCTAGCAGCGCACAGGGTGCGTTGAATCTTATTTGGATTTGAAAGACTTTTTATGCCCCAACTTAAAAACAAAACGGCGCTGGTCACCGGCGCGGCCCGCGGCATTGGCGCCGCCATTGCCAAAGCCTTCACTGCCGAAGGCGCAAATGTTATTGTCACGGATATTCTTGATGTCGAAGGTCAGGCAACCGCAAAAGCGATCGGCGCGGACTACCACCATCTTGATGTTCAGTCAGAAGCCGATTGGGCCAACGTCCTCATCGCACACCCGCATTTCGACATCCTGGTCAATAATGCGGGCATGACCGGTTTCGAGTCCGGCACTCTCGTGCATGATCCCGAGAACGCATCGCTCGACGCCTGGCGCGAAGTGCATGCTGTCAATCTCGATGGCACGTTCCTTGGTTGTCGCACTGCGATTGCGGCGATGAAAGATGCCGGCACGGGTAGCATCATCAGTATCTCCTCGCGTTCGGGCCTGGTTGGGATTCCGGGTGCGGCGGCGTATGCCAGCTCAAAGGCCGCCATCATCAACCATACGCGCTCGGTCGCGCTCTATTGCGCCCAGCAAGGCTGGCAGATCCGATGCAATGCGATTGCGCCTGCTGCCATCCTGACACCGATCTGGGAACCGATGATTGGCGACGGTCCGGACCGGGAAGACCGCATGGCCGCTTTGGTCGAAGACACGCCGCTAAAACGATTTGGACAACCGGAAGAAGTCGCCGCCCTCGCGGTCATGCTGGCCGGAGACGGCGCCACCTATATGACAGGCGAAACGCTGACCCTGGATGGCGGCCTGCTGGCAGGGTCCGCCGCCAGTCCAGGCTAGCGCGACGTCGACAATCGACGCGGATGCTGTTTTCGGTCTAGGTACAGACCAAACTTGATGACTGAAGATCTATAGATATGCGCTTGAATGATTGTCACAATTTTGCGGATTTCCGGCGGCTCGCCAAACAGCGGCTGCCGGGGCCCATATTCAATTATATTGATGGCGCCGCGGATGATGAGGTAACTTATCGCCGAAACACGACCGCTTATGAAGATGTCGATCTCGTCCCCAGTGTCCTGAATGACGTTGAGCAGATCGATACGAGCGTCGAGGTGATGGGGCAAAAGCTCGACATGCCCTTCTATTGCGCCCCGACCGCTTTGCAGCGTCTGTTTCATCATCAAGGCGAGCGCGCGGTCGCGCAGGCCGCGACCGAGCACGGCACCATGTTTGGCGTCTCATCTCTGGCGACGGTTTCAGCCGAAGAGATCGCCGAACTCGCGCCCGGACCGAAACTGTTTCAGTTCTACTTTCACAAGGATCGCGGCCTGAATGATGCTTTGCTTGAGCGCGCGCGAGCGGCCAAATTCAATGTCATGGCGCTGACCGTCGATACAATTGTCGGCGGCAATCGCGAGCGCGACCTGCGCACTGGCTTCACCTCACCGCCGCGTCTGACCCCGGCCTCGATGTTCAGCTTTGCGGCGCACCCCGCCTGGGCCTGGAATTTTCTGACCAAGGAAAAATTCGATATGCCGCACCTGTCTACGCATGTCAGTCAGGGCACAAATCTCGCGGTCTCGGTGGCAGAGTATTTCACCTCTTTGCTGGACCAGACCATGAATTGGAAAGATGCCGAGAAACTCTGCGCGCAATGGGATGGGCAATTCGCGCTGAAGGGTATTATGAGCGTGGAAGATGCCAAACGCGCGGTTGATATTGGCTGTACCGGAATCATGGTCTCTAATCATGGTGGACGCCAGCTCGATGGCGCCCGGGCACCGTTCGACCAGTTGGCCGAAATCTGCGACGCGGTCGGCGATCAGATTGATGTCATTTGCGAAGGCGGCGTGCAGCGCGGGACTCATGTCCTGAAAGCACTCTCGGTCGGCGCCAAAGCCGTTTCGGGCGGGCGTTACTATCTTTATGCGCTGGCGGCAGCCGGTCAGGCCGGTGTTGCGCGCGCGCTTGGCAATATGCGCACCGAGATTGAGCGCGATATGAAACTTATGGGCGTGACCAGCATCGACCAGCTCAGCCGCGACAATCTCAGATGGCGGACGCGCTAGCGCTTACCAGCCGCCGCCGCCGCCGCCGCCACCTCCGCCGCCAGAGAATCCACCGCCACCGCTGCCGGAAGAGCCAGAGCTTTGCGGCATGGCGGTCGAGACACCCGAGCTCATGCCCGATACCATGCGATCGGTCATGCCACTGATCGAGCCAATGCGGGCCGCATTCATATTGGTCCAGGTCGGATTATAGCCCGCCGCCTCATCCGGAATCAGCTTTTCGAAATGCTTGGTCCATGGCTTTTCAACGCCGAGCGCGACAGCATAAGGCAGGAAGGTCTCGTAGCGTTCGACCGTCATTGGCGGCGGCGCTTCGCTGCCGACCTCGACCGAATTCAATTGCAGCTTTTCCGCCTTTTCCATGTATAGCCGGAAGCCTTGCAGATGCGTGCGAACATCCTGCCCTCGGCGCGTTGGCGCTGGCATCAGATACATGAACAGACCGTTCAATCCGATCAGAGCGACGATCCCAGCTGTATGCCAGACGCTCCAATAGGAATGCTGGACGATGGCGAAGATAATGGCCGCTACCGAGAGCACGCCGCCAACGATGACATAGCCGGCATTCCACATGAAATAATCGCTGCCATACTTGTCAGCGACCTTTTTGCGGAAGCTGGTATACGCCGTAGTGAAACCTGCATGATATTTTTCGCCCAGCTTGATCGATGACCGGCCATCAAACAGGCCCGAATAGAGGCGGTCCAGTTCAACCGGCAATGCGCCCGCGTCAGGAGATGTGCCTTTGCTGAGCGTCGTTTTCTTCTTGTCTTTGGTATCCACATCGATGCGCATCTGACCTTGCGCGGCGAGGTACATCAAACTCGCGATCAGGCCATCATGCCCGGAAAAGCCGCGATGATAGATATGATGCGCGGCGGCCGGCGAGTATCCTTTGGGCGGCTCATATTGTGGAAAGACGGGTCCTTTTGCCGGATCACGTCCGACGCGATTGAAGCTGTTTGTATAAAAGCCCAACAATCCGAGCAGCGACGCGACCAATGCCGTCAGCGACCCATATCGGGCCCACCAGAGCCACCCTTGATCTGACAATGAAGGCGGATCAATCAAGCCCTTCTCCAGGGTCATGGAAATCGTCAGGCCTTCGCGCACGCCTAGGGGCTCGGTTGTCGTGATCAGGTGCGCGTCGCCGTCGCGGCGATAGTCGGCATTTTGATCCGCGGCGCCTAATCGACCGGTGTAGAAATTCGTTTCTTTGATCTGCGCCCCGTCCGGGAAGGTCACCCGTGCCGAGGCTTCCTGGATAGGAAACAACCAATAACTGCCGGTCACATTCCAAAACAACTCGTCGAATTCATCGAAATAGCGAATCTGATTCTTGACCCGATATCGCAGCTCATAAGTGTGCACGCGGTAATCGAGATAGCGATCCGGGTCGCCAATGCGAATCACAACCGCATTGCCATTTCGCTCGCGTTCATACTGCTCTCTCTCACCATCGCGTCGCACGCTGAGCACGTCATAGCGATAAGGCAGCGTGCCAGTGCCATCTGCATCCGCATACGTCGCCGGCAGCTCACGGAATATGCCGCGGCGGATATCATAGCCCTCAACATTCACCGCGATGGTTTCAGTGACGACAATGTCGCCATCTTTCTCGACCTCTATCTCAACATCAAATTGGCGAATCTCTTCCTCGCCCTGCGCTGACGCCAAAATCCCGATTGCGATGAGCAACAGCAAAACGATGCGATAGAAGCGCATCATGCGTCTCCGCCCAGATCAAGATTGGGGACCGCGCGATCCGCCATATTGATCTCGAAGAATTTGCGCTGCGCGAAGCCGAACAGACCGGCCACGAGATTGCTTGGGAAGCTCTCAACCGCGACATTCATTTCGCGCACCGCGCCATTATAGAAGCGGCGCGCCATCTCGATCTTGTTTTCGGTCTCTGACAGTTCGTTTTGCAGATCTCGAAAATTGTCACTGGCTTTCAAGTCAGGATAATCCTCGGCCAGGGCCAGCAATTTTGTGACCGGCGCCGCCAGGGCGCTTTCCTTGCTGCCGCGCGCGTCCGGATCATCCCCAGCCTGCAGCGCCGCATTGCGCTTCATGATGACGTCTTCGAACAATTGCCGTTCATGGCTGGCATAGCCTTGCACTGTGGTCACCAATTGCGGGATGAGATCGGTGCGGCGTTTCAACTGCACGTCGATATCTGCCCAGCCATTATTGACCATGTTTCGCTTGCCAACGAGCTGATTAAACAGAATCGCGAGCGTCACCAGGACGGCTGAAAGCCCGCCCAAACCGAGATAGATACCGATCATGAATATCCCTCCTTCATGATGTTCATCAAGAGGAATAAGGAAATCGCGATGAAAGGGAAGCGCTGGCGCGAAAGCGATGCCTAGCTTGCGGGATCCCAACTGCCGAGCGCGGCGTCGATAATGCCGACGGCCTCACGAACATCGGCATCTTCAATCACCAAAGGCGGCGCCAGGCGCAGCACATTATTGCCAGCCACACCGACCAGCAAACCCTTGTCCCGACAAGCATTCTGCACCGGCTTGGGCAGCGCTTTCAGTTTTAGCCCGGTCAGCAAGCCTTTGCCGGTGACGCCGTCGACTTTGTCCGGATGGCTATCCGCCAGAGACTTTAATCCTTGCGCGACCGTACCGGAGACACGGCGCACCTGCGCCAGAAAGTCTTCATCGCTGATAATATCCCAGACAACATTGCCGACCGCCATGGCCAGCGGATTGCCGCCATAAGTTGAGCCATGGCTGCCGGGCTGCATAACCGCGCCGGTGGCTTCTGATGTCAGGCAAGCCCCGAACGGGAAGCCGCCGCCAACGCCTTTGGCAACGCACATAATGTCAGGCTCTGCATTCTCAGCCCACTCATGCGCGAACAGTTTGCCGGTCCGACCCATGCCGCATTGCACTTCGTCATAGATCAGCAAAGCGCCCCGCTCATCACACAGCTTGCGCAAATCAGCGAGGCAGGTTTCGGGAATGGCGCGCACGCCGCCTTCGCCCTGTACCGACTCGACCAGAACGGCGGCGGTCTTGTCGGTCACGGCCGCATCAAGCGCATCATGATCGCCAAACTCGACTTGCGAGAAGCCGGGCAGCGGCGGCCCAAAGCCTTCTAGATATTTTGGATTGCCACCTGCATTGATGGCCCCAAGCGAGCGACCATGGAACGCTCCGCTAAAGGTCACGATCTCATAGCGCTCGGCATCGCCTTTGGCCCAATGATATTTGCGCGCGGTCTTCAAAGCGCACTCAATCGCCTCGGTGCCTGAATTGGTGAAGAAGACGCGATCTGCGAAGGGCAGGCGCTCGCACATTTTTCGCGCCAGCTCTTCACCGGCTGGGACACGGAACATGTTTGACGTGTGCCACAGTTTACCGGCTTGGGTTTGCAAGGCTTCGACCATGGCCGGATGCGAATGACCCAGCGCGCTGACCGCAATCCCGGCAACAAAATCAAGATAGGTTTTTCCGTCTTCTGTTATCAGACGGACGCCTTCGCCTCGCTCGAACGCTTCTTCCGGAGGACGGTAAACCGGCATGATGTGTTGACGTGGATCCGACATGATTTGCTCCTGTCTGATGAGATAATGTGTGTTTATTGCCCAGTGGGCACGCTTGGCGAGGGTCTGTTCGAAAGTCAACACATGTCCTGACCCGGGCAAATTTACCGCGTGCATGCTACAAATGAGACACGATCTTGCCAACAACCCCAAAGATCGCCGGAGAAATTTTCCTTACAAAAGATTCAGGGAATTATTTTCGAAGAGCTATTGACGAAAAACGATAAACTGTTATTGTTTTTCAATAATAAATGACCTGGCGGCTTTCCTTACCCCTCTCTCCCCCCTGAGCGTCGCCTGGTTGATAACTCTCACTCCATTCATCTTGGCGACTCCCTTTCGGGGGGTCGTTTTTCTTTGGGGCAATGATTCCCCTTGAAATTTGGGCAAAGAAAAAAGGCGCGACCAGCTGGTCACGCCCTGAAAGTGATTGCAGCGTTTCCTCCCAGAAACTTGCAAGACCTGTATTGCCAGATTGTCGCAGCGCGTCAAGCGCTTCGTGACAGCTTCTTAACAAAATTTTCGAAGACAGCGTTGTCAGAGCTAAATACTTGGTTAACTGTTGCAATTGCTACAGTTTCAATGCCCGCATACGTTAAGCTTCTCGCCGCCTCACTCGCCTTATTCGAGGGGCAAAGTGCGATACAGTCCGATACTATGGTTAATCCGAGCTCTGACATTTTTCCGTCGGGAATCGGAGAAGAGGTTTCCAGTCGCGAAAGGGTCTTCGCAGCCGCCGTGGCTTCGACGCCATCCAGGAAGATGCGCAATGTCGAGATCGCTTCGGCCGACCAGTTGGCGCTGAGCGACCCGGTCAGGGACGCTTCACTTTTCAGAATCACTCCATCCTGCAAGATCTTCAGATCATTCGCTTTCAAAGTTGCACCGGTCGAGGTGATGTCGACAATCACCTCTGCCGTACCGGCCGCAGGCGCCGCTTCAGTCGCGCCTGGGCTTTCGATGAGACGATACTCACCGACGGCTTTTTCGGAAAAGAATTGCCGCGTCAGCTTGAGATATTTCGTCGCCACGCGCATGCGTCGTCCGTGCCGGGTGCGGAACAGAGCGCCCGCGGCTTCCAGGT
This sequence comes from Pseudomonadota bacterium, assembly GCA_039030525.1. Lineage (GTDB taxonomy): Bacteria > Pseudomonadota > Alphaproteobacteria > Caulobacterales > Hyphomonadaceae > Henriciella. The sequence continues at coordinate 15,052 of JBCCDZ010000002.1, forward strand.
CTGCCATCGACTCGACGTCCAGCCAGGCAGCGGGTACGGCGACAATCACATCGGCACCGCCAAACCCGAGGCGGCGCATCACCTTCACATCGCGATCGAAATCGCCGGCGAGATCGTGCAACAAATCCTCGCCCGTAATCCCGATATGGAGCTGTCCGGAAATCAGGCCTTCAGCAATCTCCCGTGCAGAGAGCAGCATCACTTCGGCATCCGGCAAGCCTTTTAGGTCGGCGCTGTAGCCGCGACCGCCGCCTTTCTGGCGCAGTTTGAAACCGCTGGCGGTGAGCCAGGATTCAGCATTCTCTTTCAAGCGCCCCTTTGAGGGAATCGCAATCGTCAGTCGGCTCATGACGCAGCTCCTGTTGCAAGCGGCAAGCGATGCGGAACAATGATGCCGCCAATCGCGGTGGCATCGACTTGCCCATTCGACAAATCGCGCAGCAGCGAATCATAGCGGCCACCTGCGATGAAGGGCAGGCTGATCGGACCCGCCATGTCTGACGCCGTCACTTCAAATACGAAGCCATCATAATAGGTAAAGCGCCGTCCAAACCGCGTGGCGAACTTGGCTGTGCTGATCAGGTCTTTGTGGGGGCTGGCGAGCAAGGCTTCGGTTCGACGTGTGAAGCCCTGCAACGTACCATCCAGTCCGGCGAGCCCATGTTCGGTGCCAATCGTCGCCAAAGCCTCAGGCGCTTGGCCGAGCGGGACATTCAATGAGAGAACCTGTTCGATCGCGGTTTTGTGGGCCGGCGATAATGTCGCTCCGCTCGATCTCGCCCGCTCAAACAAGCGGTCTACGATTTCATCTGCGCCACGCTCTCCGACCGGAGCGATGTTGGTCATCGCGAAGATATCGTCGACAAAAGCAGCAATGTCATCGCGCGCCATGCCGGACAGTCGCCGCGATAATCCGCTGCGATTACGGTCCTGGCCACTCAAATAAGCGCGCACGCCGCCTTCCTGACGAAACGCGCGTTTCAAACCTGCGGCGACATCGGGCGACATATCCATCGCATCGACAAAGGCCGGGAAGATTGAAAGATCGCCAAAACAGACGGCGCCTGTGCTGACGCCGCATGCGGCGCTGGCATCGGCAAGTGTATCAAACAACCAGGCATCTTCTTGCACACTGTTCGGGGCGCCAAATTTCTCCAGCCCGACTTGATCAAACTCAACCGGCGCGTCTGGCACAACGGGCAGTCGAAAGACGGGACCATGATAGCGCCGCAATGTCTCGCCGGTTTCGCCATCACGCCGGGCCTCAACTTCGGCTTGCGCGACCACCAAGGTCAGGTCAGGCCGCAAGGCCCACTCGCGTCCCTCCTGGTCGACAAAGGTACAAATGCGATTGCGCACCGCTTCACCTGATAGCTCGAGCGGAACCTTGGCGCGGATCAAGGTTGGCGGATCGATCAGATCGCCGCCAATTTCAGACAGCGCCTGCGCAGCGGTTTCTGTCAGGCTCATGAGTCGGCCTCCACGATTTCGCGCAAGCGCGCGACCATCTCGCCGCGCGGGGCTTCGAACTGACCGGGTCGAGCTTCGCGATAGGCTTCATTGCTATCAATCGCTGCTGCCTGGCGGGCGCCCTCTTTCAGGTCTTTGATCGTGACCACACCTTTTTCCAATTCGTCTGTTCCGACCATGATGACGGCGGGTGCGCGGCGACGGTCCGCATACTTCATTTGCGGCCGCATTCCAGAGCTGCCCATATATGCCTCTGCCCGCAAACCGGCGCGCCGTAATTCGGTTGCGAGTTGCAAAGCCACCGCAGGGTTTTCGCGATCCATGTTCAAGACGACAATGGGCCCGTTCAAGTCATCAATGTCGCCGCGAATGGAAAACGCCGCTGCCAGTCGACTGACGCCAACAGAGAATCCTGTCGCGGGAATTTTCTCGCCCGTGAAGCGAGCGACCAGGTCATCATATCGCCCACCCCCACCAACAGAGCCGATGCGAACCACATTGCCAGTTTCGTCTTTGGTCTCTTTCAGCAATTCCGCTTCAAAAACCGGTCCGGTATAATATTCCAGACCGCGCACAATTGACGGGTCAAATTGAACATCTGACTCAGGTGTGGAAAGTGCCGCGAGCGCATTCGAGATCTGCTCAAGTTCGGCCAGGCCAGCGCGGGCTTCATCGCTCGTGCCGACGGCTTGTCCGAGCGCTTCAAGCGTTTCACCGCGAGTCGCGCGACCGGCCTCGGCAAAGGCCAGGACACTTTTCACCGCGGCCGCATCCAGCCCAGCGCCTTTGGTAAAGTCACCGCTTTCATCCATCCGGCCCGGCCCCAGTAATTCAGCCACGCCGCTCGTGCCAAACTTGTCGAGTTTATCGAGCGCGCGGAGAATGGTCAGGCGCACGTTGTCGTCGGTCGCGCCAACGCCTTCAAGCACGGCATTTAGCAACCGCCTTGTATTGACCCGCACTGTGAACTCGCCATCGGTTGCACCGGCGGCCCGCATGGCTTCGGCGGCCATGGCGATCATCTCAGCATCAGCATGAGCCCCCGCGGCACCCACCGTATCCGCATCGCATTGCAGAAACTCGCGAAACCGACCCGGGCCAGGTTTTTCATTGCGCCAGACCGGGCCAGCCGCATACCGACGGAACGGCTTGGGCAGTGTCTGCCAATTCTCTGCTGCGAAACGCGCAAGCGGCGCGGTCAGGTCGTAGCGCAGGCTCATCCATTGTTCGTCATCGTCCTGCAGCGCGAAAACGCCAGCGTTCGGGCGGTCCTGATCTGGCAGGAACTTTCCCAAGGCATCGGCAAATTCGAACGCGCCGGTATCGAGCCCTTCAAAGCCCCAACGCCGATAGACGGAGGTGATCCGTTCGATCATTGCTTTCTCGGCTTCGATCAGACCTTCCCGCTTATCCGGAAAGCCGCGCGGCTTGCGCGCCAGGTCGATCGGTTTTGACTTCTTCTGTTTGCCCATGGGATGGCCTTTATCTTGGGTCGCGCTCCGCATAGACGAAGCTGCTGTACGTGTGAAGGTTTGGATGCCGGGGCTGGGTTCGAACCAGCATTGACCGAGTCAAAGTCGGTTGTCCTACCATTAGACGACCCGGCATAGGTCGGATCGGTGGACACTTGATTTTTCAGGTCAATTTGAGAGATTTTGGGCTGAAAACGTGAGGCGCACCGAGATCATTCGCGCCTCTTCGGGGGCGCGTCAGGTCTGTTGATGCAGATGATGCAATTTCGTTTTCATGGCGCGGCGATTACAGAAACCAGCCAACAAGGTCAAGTGGCGCGTTGAAAACGTGGACAAAAAACCAACGAAACCGGAAAAATTTCGCGATACGGTGAACGCTATTTTATCCAGGTACGCCTAGAAGTAGAAATAACGGAAGGGCGGTTGGATTGAATCCTCTTTTTAAACTGTTCAGCGGCATTGTTCCCAAGACCAAATGGGTGCGGGACGATGGCAGCTTCATTCTCTCGACGGGGGACATCCACCGTCGACGGATGGTGTTTGTGTCCTGTTTTGCGTTCATCATGACGGCCGGGTACACGGCGCTGCAATTCTACCATATCGGCCTCGAGAACACGGCCTGGCTGAATTTGGCCACCGGCACGCTTGGCTGTTTGTTCGCCATCATCGCGCTTAAAGTCAGCCTTTGGAGCGCGAAACCACGCCCATATATTCGATTCCTATTGCTAGGTTTTTCAGCCTTATTGTGGGTTGAAATCTTTCACGCTGGCGGCGTCACCGGGTATCATATCGGAATCTTGCCGATCCTGCCCGTGGTCGCCGCGATTTTGCTCAATGCACGCGATACCGTTTCGTTTACGCTCCTCAATGTCGTTATTGTCGCCGGGATCGCCGCATTCGCTTACACGGGCGGCACCCTTCCAGCTTTTGCGATTTCAGCGCAGTCGGACACGCTGATGTCCGCCTTTATTATCATGATCTCGGTTTTAGGCTGTGGTGCCGCCGCCATCATGCTGGTTCAGCAGAGCGAGAAAGTGAATCGCCAATTGCTCGACCTGGTCGAATACCAGTCGCATCTTGCCGCGCATGACCATCTGAGCGGACTTGGTAATCGTATTCGCCTGCAAGAGCGTTTCGAACGCCTCCAGGATGGTGAGTCCTTTGACATCCTCCTGATCGATCTCGATGGCTTTAAGTCAGTCAATGACACGCATGGGCACAATGCGGGTGACTTTCTTATCACGGCCCTGTCAGAGCGATTGCGCGAAGTCACCGATGAGAGCGATCTCCTGGTTCGCCTCGGCGGCGATGAGTTTGTGATTCTCCTCGAAGAAGTGGACGGCACACTGGGTAGCGTCCGCAAGTATGCCGAATACCTGATCGATATTATCAGCCGGCCGTATCGCTGGGAGCAGACCGTGTTGCGCGTCTCGGCCTCGATCGGACATGCGCGCTATCCTGACCACGGCGGGTCGCCGAGCAAAGTGCTCAGCCTGGCAGACAAAGCCCTGTATCAAGCCAAGGATGCCGGCAAGCGTCAGTGCATCACTTGGGGGACTGAAGCCTGTCCGAAATCCAAGCGAAGCGCAAAACCTTCGGGTCAGCGACCTGAAACAAAACGCAAAATTGCCGCATTCACCGCAAATCTGCGCCAAAAAACCGGTTAAGAGTGGATAATCAACCGAGCCGGGGCTTCCGGCGGCACTCGAACCGTGGTTCAACAGCCGACAGACGATAGCCCGGGCGAGGACCGGGTTTGAAAGCAAAGGGCTGTAAGATGACAACACTCGCTTTGGTCGATGATGATGAGAACATTGTCGCCTCTTTGAAGATCTTCTTCGAAGCGGAAGGCTATCATGTGCGTACCTATCATGACGGATTGTCTGCGCTGGGAGCGCTGACGGACAGCCCCCCGGATCTTGCAATTCTTGATGTGAAAATGCCGAAAATGGACGGCATGGAATTGCTTAAGCGTTTGCGGCAAACCTCCGAACTACCGGTCATCTTCCTGACCTCCAAGGATGAAGAGATTGATGAAGTGATTGGCTTCAATATCGGCGCCGATGATTTCGTTCGCAAACCCTGTTCAAATCGTCTTCTGTCCGAACGCGTAAAGGCTGTTCTACGGCGATCCCGGTCAGCAGATTCCAGCCCGGAAGACGGCGATGTGAAGCCGATTGTTCGGGGGCGTTTGACCCTCGATCCTAATCGGCACTCTTGCTCCTGGGATGGCCATCCGGTGCGCCTGACCGTGACAGAGTTTTTGATCCTGCAAGCCCTCGCCCAACGGCCGGGCTATGTGAAGTCGCGCGACAATCTGATGGATGCCGCTTATGATGATCAGATCTATGTCGACGACCGGACAATTGACAGCCACATCAAACGGCTGCGCAAGAAATTCCGCGAAAGCGATAAGGAATTCGATGCCATTGAAACGCTATACGGCGTCGGCTATCGTTATAATGAAAGCTAGGGACCTAAACTTCGTGGGGGAAGTATGAAGACCAAGATCTCAGTGCTGGGAATGGTACTTGTAATGGCAGCGTGCGGAGACGCGCCGGTCGATGTCGACCCATATACCGATCTCGCAGATGATGAAATGCTGGTGCGGTTTGAGCCCAATGCCGAAATTCCGGAGGGGCAATGCAACCCGAATGTGCATTTTGCGATGCGGACATCAGAAGCGTACATTCTTCTGAACGCCAATTTCGAAATCGTAGATCAGAGCTTAAGCGGCTCAGGGGCCAGCCTCGCCAATGAGGATGGAAGCGGTGTCGCGACCACGACGATCGAACTGAATATGTTCGATCCGTATCCCATGGCCTGCTCAGACCTGCAGCTTCGCGTGCAAGAGCTGACCTGCCGCACGGAGGATGAAGCCGACAGCAATCCCTGTCCGACTCCAAAGTTTGAAGGCACAGAGATGTTTGCAAGCTTTCGCGGCTTGCCGAACTACTAGTTTGCGAGTTGCAACCAGGCGCGTGCCGCAGCCAGGGCAGACTTGATGTCTTCCTTGTCGAGCAAATCGGCCATTTCCTGACGGCAAATCTTTGCGTCATCATAACCTTTAAGCACAGACAGGTTGAACCACTTATGAGCGGCAATCAGGTCCTGCTCGCAGTCAACGCCTTCTGAATACGCGAGTCCCACGCGGTACAGCTCTTCACCTGTTGCTGTTTCTGAGGCCAGTCCGGTCTCAGGTGCAATTTCGGTCGCCAAAACTGAATATGGCATCTTCTCTTTCCTCTCAGTTGTCGAGAGGTGCCCAGCCAGGTTTTCCTGGTCCGGGACACCCACCATCACTGCCACCAATACCTCGGCGACAGGCGTGAGATTGCCGGACAGGCTTTGCATTAAGGTTAACGCACACTGCTCTGAAATGGCAGTGTATTAACAAAGCGCAGGGGCGTGATTAACGTTCGGGGCGATTTTGACGATTTGAGCCAGAAAAGACGCTTTTTTTGGTATCTGACATTACGAAAAAGCCAGAAACGACAATAACTCATGGCCTATATGCGAAATACTCTGAGCGCCTTGTCAGAATTCTTTTCAAACCAAGATCGCTTCCAGCCATTGATCCTGTTAAATCGCCCTTATGCTGAATCGACTGCCACCTCTCAACGCAATCAAAGCGTTTCATGCCGCGTCCCGGCATTTGAACTTCTCGCGAGCAGCAGAGGAGCTCGGCGTAACGCAAGGGGCTGTCAGCAAGCAGATTCACACCCTGGAAGATCATATCGGTACCAAGCTGTTTGAGCGCCACGCCAATGGGCTGGAGCTGACCGCTGAAGGGCAGGCGCTGAAAAACACGACCTTGCCGGCCTTTGACATGCTTATTTCCGGCTTCTCCAGGTTTGAGCGCCGCGCACCACGATCTCAGAAAATACGGATCTCCACGCTCGCATCCTTCGCCTCAAGCGCCTTGGCACCGCGCCTCGATCGGTTGGAAGCAGCGTTTCCCGAAGTCGAGATCGAGTTTCTGACCTCTGACCGTCTGATCGATCATGCCAAAGAGGAAGTCGATTTCAGCATCCGTTACGGCCAGGGCGTGGCAGAGGATATGGTCTGTGACCCGATCAGCTCAGCCGATCTGGTTCCCGTGATGCATCCCGACTACAAGATCAAAACCGGCCCCGTGCGTCTATTGCAGGTTTTCAATGTCGACGAATGGCAAAGCTGGGAAACCGAACGCGGCGATGCGCTGACGCGGACAAATCGCAAAGTCATCGTTCAGGAATTTCTGGTCGCACTGAACGCGGTACTAAATGGCCAAGGCCTAGCTCTATTGCCGGAACTCATCGTCCGCGATCTTCTGGCTGGCGGCCGCCTCGTCAGGTTTGGCGAGCCGCTGCGAGATTGGCGTTACCATTATTATGTGGCGATGCTGCCGCGCGCCCCGCGCCGGCGATATGTAGCGTCGATCATTGACTGGCTGAAACATGATATTGCGGACACGTACACCGCCTGAATCTGCTCTGAGATTAATTCATACCGCGCCCTCGAAAGGCGCGATTCCGACCTCCCACAGACTGTGACATCTCCCGGTTCGCTCGCGTTGAGCAATTCCGAGGAGATCGTTATGAAACATCAATTGAAACTCTTGGCCTTATGCGTCGTCATGGTCGTGACCCTGCCAAACGCCAGTGCGTATTCCCAAGAACAGATCCAGGTCGCGTTCAAGTATGACGCCTCCGCGCCGGCGTCTGAAACCTATCGCCGAGCCGAGCGAACAGCCTCCAAAGCGTGCGGCCTGAACGGGCGTGTTATACCAATCAAACGCGCGCTGATGCGCTCTTGCGTGCGGCCCCTGGTCGAACAGTTTGTCATCGCGACAGGCAATACTGACCTCATCGCGCATCATGAAAAAAGAACAGGGCGGAAGGCTGGCAGTTTCTCATTCGTTGCCAAATAGCCGTTCCTGGGTGCCGGGCTTGAATCCTCTCAGCCCGGCACAACCGCGGCGATCAGGCGCGGTCCAGGCGCCGCTATGGCGTCTGCTAATGCGGCATCGAACGCTTCGGCGGTTGTCGCCTCGGCGGCGCCAACCCCCATGCTTTCCGCCAGCTGAACCCAGTTGATATCGGGGCCGCCGATAGACAGCATGCTTTTTGCGGTCGGTCCGGGATTGCCGGCGCCGGTGCGGTAAAGCTCAATATTCAAGATGCGGTAGGAGTGATTGACGAACACAATCGTTGTGACATCGGCGCCCTCGCGCGCCATGCTCCACAGCGCTTGGTTGGTGTACATGCCCGCGCCATCGCCCGACAGACAGATGACTTTGCGATCCGGCGCCGCAATCGCCGCCCCCAGAGCCAGCGGCATGCCCTGCCCGATCGCGCCGCCAGTCAACATCATCCAGTCATGCGCGCGGGCATTCATGGTCGGCAGATAAGACAATAAGCCGTTGGACACGCCATCATCCGATACGAGCGCATTCTCGGGCATATGCCGGGCCAGGCTTTGTCCAACGCTTTGTGCGGTCAGCTCGCCACTTGGCATGTCAGGTGTGATGAGCGCTTCCGGCGCGGCGGCCTGTGTTGCGCCGAGTGCATCCGCGAGCGCTGTCAGGGTCGCCGCACTATCTGTGCTGGCATCACCGAGATCGAGCAGATCGCAGCCTTCCGGCACCAACAGACTTGGTTTGCCAGGATAAGAGAAGAACGCCACCGGGGCGCTGGTTCCGGCGAGGATCATCAGGTCCGCGCCCTCAAGGTCAGCCATCGCGCCTTCGGCAAAGTATTGCAGGCGCTCAGGCGCATAGACTCCGGCCCCCCGGCGCATTTTGGAATAGAACGTGTCCGTCATGACGCGGAGGCCGGCCGCCTTCAATCGCGCCGCCGCCTGCAAGCCGGTCTCGCTCAGCGCCGTCCCATTGATCAGGATGACAGGGTTGCTGGCGCCCGAGATCGTCGCCTTAGCCGCGTCAATCTGTTCCGGCGAAAGGGCGCGCAGCGAAGCGGGTGTGATCGGTGCGCCGGTCACGCCGCCTTCCAACCACGCGCTGTCCGCCGGCAATAGTAAAGACACCGGACCAGGCTTTGGACCGAAACTCGCAGCAAAAGCCTCGGCCGCCAGCTTGCCAGTATCTTCAACCTTGTCGGCTGACTTGATCCACAGCGAATTCGGACCGGCCAGGCCACGAATATCAGACGTGAGCGGCGCATCATATTTCAGGTGCGGCACGGCATGGTCGCCAATGACATTGACCATAGGCGTATTGGCGCGGCCGGCATTGTGGATGTTGGCACCCGCATTCAGATATCCCGCACCAAGATGCAGCAAGGTCATGGCAGGGGTACCAGAGACACGCGCGAAGCCATCCGCGGCGCCAGTTGCGACACCTTCGAACAGACACAAGACAGACCGGATGCGTGGTTCACCATCGAGCGCCGTAACGAGATGCATCTCCGAGGTACCGGGATTAGCAAAACAGGCTGAGACACCATGATCCGCAAGTGTTGCCACCAGCGCTTGCGCCCCGGTCATTTTTCCTGTCGATCCGTCGCCCATATCCTCGCCTCTTCTTCGCTTTCGTTTTCGTCTGTCTAGCGGTCAACACAGCCAGATAACAAGTCGAAATCCAAGACAGGACGATCGACCGCATACAGCGCTCAATCGTCCTGTCAGGGTCCGTAGACAAGCCACAAAGGGGATATGGCTGCAAAGGAGACTGAAGTCTCACTCTGCGAGCCTAATATCTGACCCCGGACCCGGAAATTCAAGTCGTCAAAATGCATGACGATGTATTTGTTGTGTATTTGGACGTTACAGAATTATGACATCGCTCGAATTGCCTGAATCATAGAGCTTTGACACATCTTCGGTTCGCAAAGACTGAGCCTTGTTTTGATTGATGTATCCCTTTTCCGTGATCTCACCGGCATCGGATTGCGGCGGGGTTGCCTGCAAGATGATGCGCGCAATGCGACCTGCTGCATTCGGATATTGAGCGTTATGGGTCTCAAGTCCCGCCCGCACAGCGTCGATGACTTTTGTATGTTCGATTAGCTCATTCATCGGCAGGGGCGCGCCAACCAGGCGCTGACAGAAGCCTTCATTGATAAAGCCCAGCAAGCAAACCTCATTCTGGTTCAGGCCACACACAACTGCATCCGCGAGCACACCGTCGACCGCTTCCACGGCCTGTACGCGCAGCTTGCCGGCCGACACCCAGGTGCCATTGGCAAGTTTGAACTCTTCAGCGGTCCGACCATCAAACGCGAGCCCCTTTTCCGGCTGGTTCGGGTCGACAAACCGGACCGCATCGCCAAGCCGATAGAAGCCTTCTTCATCAAAGGCAGCGTTCGTCTTTTCCTGATTGCGATAATAGCCCGGCGTCACGTTGACGCCTTTCACGCGCAGTTCAAGCTTGTCACCAGCGGGCACCAGTTTGAAAGTGTTGCCGGGCAAAGGCAGTCCAATCAGGCCCATCGTATCATTCGGCCAGTGCACATTGCTCGCCGTCGGCGCGGTCTCTGTCGCGCCATAGCCAGCGGACAGGGAAATCCGTTTTCCGGTGACGCGCACAGCAACCGTCTGGATCCGCTCATAAATGTCCTGCCCCATCGCAGCGCCGCCATAAGCCATTGAGCAGATGCGTTTGAAGAAGGTCTCGGCCAGCGCATCGTCCCGCTCGAACTCTGTGGCGAGCGCAGCCCAGGCGGCCGGCACGGTCGTATGCTGGGTCGTCGAAACCTCTTTCATATTGCGGATCATTTCTGGCAATCGCGCGGGCGTCGGCGCGCCCCAGTCGAGATACAGAGTGCCACCCCAATCGGTTATATTGTGCAGGATGGCATTGGCCCCATAGGTATGACTCCAAGGCAGGAAGTTGCACATGACTTGAACTTCGCCTGTCACTTCGGCCAGTTTTTCCTCATCCCACACAGACCGGATCATCTTGGCATTCGCGGCGATCATTTCATGCGTATTGATCACAGCTTTCGGCTCGCCGGTCGATCCTGAGGTCAGCATGAATTTGGCGATCGTGTCCGGCGTCAGACGATCATAGGCTTCCGCGACAGAATTGCCGCCTGGTACGGAAAAAGCGTCAATCGCCTGGCTCTTGTATCCGGTCGGCGGATTGCGGGAATACAGGACCAGTCGCTCGCCCACCGCCATGCCGTCGAGACCGCGCTGATAGTCTTCACCGTCTTCGACATAGATGAATTTCGGCGCGACCAGGTCATCCACATAGTTCAAGCGCGCAAAGTCCTGACTCAACAGAGCATAGGCCGGTGTCACCGGCACCACAGGGATGCCGGTCAGCATCGCCCCGTACATGACCACGGCATGATCAATCGTATTGCGCGACAGGATCATCACCGGGCCATCCGCACCGGCATTCAGAAATCCTTGCGCCAGAGCCTGCACGCGCTGCCAGGCCTCAGCGTAGGATATGGTCTGCCATCCCTCGCGGGTCGGGTCGACAGGATCGCGCTGTGCCAGCCAGATGCGGTCAGGCGCCTGTTCGGCCCAATGTTTCAGTGGCCACAACATGTGCGGCGGATGATCCTTCAGGGGCTGCCCATTGTCGAGCAGGATGGCGCCATCCGCGCGGCGATCAATGTTCAGTTTCTGGGGCAGATAGGGCACGTCCCGAAACGGGATATGGCTGGTCTCACTCATGGCTTGTTTTGAGCCTCATATTCATTCTGCCTGTTTCTCCACTCGCTCGCCCTGTTTCGTCAAGCTTGTCGCCGGGGCGGGCAGCACAAGGCTCAACCAGACACAAGCACCTGCCATGTCATTGTGATCTCAATTCGGTGTGAGCGAAGGTGATCGCTGTTTGATCAGACGTTAAGTGCCACGTCGAACGTCTCAGCATAGATCGGTGTCGTCGAAGATAAGCATAAAGACAAGAAGGACTCCCCAATCATGTCTCGATTTACTGCCCTGGCATTCGCCGCATCCGCCGCCCTCGCCCTGCCCGCAATCGCACAGAGCGATGATGGCTGGTACGTCTCTGGTTTCGTGGGCGCAGGGTTTCCAAATGACGCTGAATTACGCGGCACCCAGAACCCGGTTGCAGGCGCCCCCGGCACGGCGGGCGATCCAGCCCGCATTCAAGCTGAGTTCGACAGTGACAGCACCTTAGGCGTCGCGCTCGGTTATAAGACGCCCTGGGAGTTCTTCGGTCTGTTCAACACGCGGCTGGAACTGGAATACTCCACCCTCGAAGTTGATGTCAGCAATGGCAGCTTTAATGGCGGCAATCAGTCCTTTGGCGGCGATGCCAGCATCGATTTCTTTATGATCAATAATTATAGCGACATTATCTGGGACGATAATCAGACCCTCATTCCATTCATTGGCGGTGGCCTGGGCGTGGCCAATGTCGATGCCAATATCCTGTATGCTGGCGGCGGTGCGACCGCTCCGAACTTTGTTGTCACGGGCGAAGATAGCGGCCTGGCCAGTACATTTGCGGGCGGCTTGACCTGGCTGACCGGCACGCCGTGGGAAGTCTATGGCGAGGCCCGCTATTACCAAATTCGCGATCTGGACTTCGACCGCCGCTTTATCGGCAATGGCGAAAACCTGTTCAATGCGCGGGTTGATGACGATTTTGACGGCACCAGTCTGACAATTGGTGCCCGCTACAAGTTCTAAGAGATTACCTTTCCCCTCTGGATCTCTTGGATCTCGGTCCAGCGGCAACCTCCCTCCTGCCGCTGGACCTTTTTCTTTTCTATTGGATGACAAGTATGGCGGCGCGACCTAAATGCGTGGGCATGGCTTCTCCTTTTTCCTATTTTCCGCATCGCGCCGTTCTGTCCCTGCGCGGGCCCGATACAATTACCTTGCTGGAACGGCTGGTGACTCATGCGACGGATGACTGGACGCCGGGCACGACGCGCTACGGCGCTTTGCTCACACCGCAGGGCAAGATCCTTTCCGACTTTCTGGCCGTGCGGATTGAAGATGGAATCCTGCTCGACACGGCTGCCGCGTTTGTTGATGATCTCGCCAAACGCCTGAAACTGTTCCGTCTGCGCAGCCAGGTCGAGATTGAGCGTCTCGACGACGTTTTTGTGATTGCTGGCACAGACCCGGCACCGGAAGGTCTGCGACCGATTTCGGGCGCGCAACATGTCTATCTTGATCCGCGCTATCCCGGTGGACGTCTGCGCGGTTTTGCGACCAAGGAAAGCTGGGCCGCCTGGTATGGCTATCATCCGGCGGAATGGTCACGCCCGATCAATGAATATCATCTCGACCGCATCGCGCATGGCGTGCCTGAACAAGGCTTCGATTTCGGATCAGCGGATGCCTTCCCGGCAGACATAAATATGGACGTGCTCGGCGGGGTCGCCCTGAATAAAGGCTGCTTTGTCGGCCAGGAAGTGGTCAGTCGGATGCATCGCCGCGGCCAGATCAGAAAGCGCACATTGTCGGTTTCCGTGCCGAGCGGGATGTCAATGACGGTCGGCGACGACGTCGTTGCGTCCGCGCCGATAGGGTCGATCACCAGTTGCGAGGCCGAACAGGGTCTGGCGCGTATTCGGGTTGATCGCTGGTTGAAGGCCGTGGACGAGGGACAGCGCGTGACGCTTAATGAAACCCCTGTCACAATCACAAAACCCGATTGGCTTCTCAGCGAAGTCGAGGCTATGAAATAAGCATGACAAATCAAGTGCCTTGCGCCTGGGCGCCGATCGATGACCCGCTTTATCGTGCCTATCATGATGAAGAATGGGGTGTGCCGGAATATGATTCCCGGGCCTTGTGGGAAAAATTGCAACTCGATGGCATGCAAGCGGGGCTCGCCTGGATCACGATCCTCCGCAAACGCGACACCATGCGCGAAGAGTTTGACGATTTCGATCCGGAAAAGATTGCCCGCTGGGATCAGAAGCGGATCGACAAAGCGCTGACCAATCCCGGTATTATTCGCAGTCCGAAAAAGATCGAATCCTGTATCGGCAATGCCCGCGCGTTTCTCGATGGCTTTGACCAGGGCGAGGATTTTTCAGACTTTTGCTGGGCCTATGTCGACAACACGCCGATCCTCGGTAATCTGAAATACTATAAAGACGGGCCGACCAAGACAGATATTTCCGAGGCCTGTTCAAAAGCCTTGAAAAAACGTGGCCACAAATTTGTCGGTCCGACGATCGTCTATGCTTGGATGCAAGCCTGCGGTCTGTACAATGATCATGAAATCGACTGTCCCCGATTCAAACAAGTTCAGGAGCTTGCCCGATGAAACCTCTTCTCGCCCTCGCCGCCTTTGGCCTGCTCGCTGCTTGTGTCAGCAATACCGAATATGATCGCGATCGCGCTTATGCCAAATGCGATGGCATCTCGGATGAATCGAGCCGCAATCGCTGTATCGCAGATGCCATCCAGGACGCCGAACGTGACCGCCATAATGATGCCCAGAAACTGGAGCAGCTTGAGGAGAACGCCGAGCGTCGTGAACTGGGGCGCGAGATCGCCGGCGCTGAGGATGATTGATGAAACGCTGCGCGCTCGCACTTTTGGTTTTACTTCCGCTGGTCGGGTGCACGCATTTTCCTTGGGACTATAGATCGCAGAATACGCGCATTGCGGCCTGTTATCATGGCGTCACGCCAGATGATGTCACGGCGTGTCTTGACCGCGAGAATATCAAAGATCCGGTCTATCCTGTCGCGTTCAAACCTGGCGGCGGCGCGTTCTGTTCGCCAGATCTTGATTATAAGGAATGCCGGGAATTCCTTGAAACGGTCAATGAGCCGGCCATCCCGGCCTCTTAAATATCGCAAAGCCAATAGCGATTTCCTGCAGTTCTGCAGCGCCTGACGGCTCGACGCCCTTCTTTCTCCGGCCTAATGTTTTCTCCGTGAAAGCATCGTCCGTGCGTCCGGACCAAAGAGGCCCCTTATGAATACTCCCGTCATTTCAGCCACCGGCTTGTGGACACCATCAGAGTCCGTCTCGAACCAGGAATTGGTCGAAAGTTTCAATGCCTGGGCCGACAAATGGAATGCGGAACACGCCGCCGATATCGACGCGGGCCGGGTTGAAGCGAAAACTCATTCCAATGTCGAGTTCATCGAAAAAGCGTCCGGCATCAAATCCCGATTCGTGGTCAACAAGTCCGGCATCGTCGATCCAGACATGATGCGCCCAGACATTCCGGAACGGTCGAATGAGCAAATTTCTGTCCTGGCAGAGATTGCGACCAATGCCGCGAAAATGGCGCTGGAAACCGCCGGACGCGATGCGAAAGACGTCGATGCGGTTCTGTGCGCTGCGTCCAACATGCAGCGCGGCTATCCAGCCATGGCGGTTGAGATTCAGGACGCGCTAGGCATTGACGGGTTTGGCTTTGACATGAATGTCGCCTGCTCGTCCGCAACGTTCGGCATTCAGACCGGCGCTGACTTTGTCCGCTCAGGCAGCGCCAAATCCGTGCTGATGGTCAATCCAGAAATCTGTTCCGGCCATTTGAATTTCACTGATCGTGATAGCCATTTCATTTTCGGCGATGTCGCGACGGCCGTGTTGATCGAGAATGAAGAGATTGCGCCGTCGACCCATTGGAAAATTCTCGGGACCAGCCTGAAGACACAATTCTCGAACAATATCCGAAACAATTTCGGCTTCCTCAATCGCTGTGCCCCAGACGGCATCGGCGCTGAAGACAAGCTGTTCGTCCAAGAAGGGCGCAAAGTGTTCAAGGAAGTCGTCCCCATGGTCGCCAAGATGATCCTGGCCGAACTTGAACGCCTTGAACTGGACGCGCCAAACCTGCGCCGGATGTGGCTGCATCAAGCGAATGCCAATATGAATCGCTTGATTGCGTCTAAAGTTCTGGGCCGCGAAGCGACTGCAGATGAAAGCCCGACTGTGCTCGACACCTATGCCAATACCAGTTCAGCCGGATCCATCATCGCCTTCCACAAGCACAGTCAGGATATGCAAGCAGGCGATAAGGGGCTGATCTGTTCGTTCGGCGCCGGGTATTCAGCCGGCACAGTCTTTGTCGAAAAAGCGGCTTAGACCACGGGGCCAAACGCCTCATCGATTGGCGTGATATCTGTGTCAGCGCGTTGGCGCCCATACAGCAAGAGCAAGGACACAAAGGCGATACTTGTCGCCTGCGAAGAGAACACTTCCAGCATCAGCGCGAACAGCCAGGCTGGGAGACTCTGAGCGGGCCGGGCATCAGACCTGATCGTCACGGCCTGGCGTAAGTCTGCGCGCGCGGTTGCAATATTCTGTTCCAACGACGCGCGGCGCTCGGCGAGCCCTAACTCATTCTGAGCATCGCGATAGGGTTTCTGATGCGTCCGTCCGGCCGCTTCAACACCCGCCAAATAGGCTTTCAGGCCTTCAATCGACCGCGTCTCAGCTGGAATGCCCTCCAGCTGCCGCGTCCAGTCGGCAATCTCGGCCTCAGTCAGAGCGCGCAAATCCGCCGCGCTCTGCCATTTCACGGCCTGGCCCTGTTCATTATTCATCATGTAGAGCGTTGTGCCGGCAATGCTGGTCCCCGCGCCCGCGAGCGCGAAGACCAGCGCGCGCAACGCCTCCCCCCGGCGGTGCCCCGACAGGTGCCACCAAAAAAAGGTGAACCCGCCAAACGAACAAACCGATGCAATCACCCCGCTCCAACCCCAGATGCGGGCCTGACTGAGGTCACTGACGCCAAGACTGAACGCCTGGAAATTGGCAAATCCGGACAGCGTCGCTGCCGCAAGGCCCGCACCGAGAAAGACCAGCGCCAGAAGCGTCATGATGATTCGCTCGCCAGTAACGCCAGATGGCCGCGATGGCTTCGCCAGCGCCGCGTCTTCAGACCCGGCATTTAACTCATCGACCAATTCCGCGACCAAGGCGGTCTGTTCGGCTGGTACTGAAACAGCGACGGGCGGCGCTTGGGTGAGGTCCGCCTGAGGGGCTGGCAGGCGCGGTTGAATAGGAATGATCTCAGCTTCGGAGAAGGGCTGATGGTTCCATTCCCCGGCTTCCGCCTTTTCGCGCAAATATGCTAGCAGCGGTCCTTGCGTGCCACAGCCAGCGCATTGAACCTGCCCGCGTGCGAGCGAGAGTTTCAGCCCATTATGAGCGCCGCAACCGGGGCAATCTTCATAAGCCAGCCCACGATCATCGAACGCATCTTCTAACCCGGCACGCCGCAAAGCCTCGTCAAGCACGTCAGACGTGGTGGTTATCGCACTCATATCAGCCCTATTCCGTCACTTTGTCCACTATTTGTTCTTATTATGTTTCCCTGCGTTTGATGTCAATATGATCGGCAAATCTAGCCGCACAATCGCTAGGGAGTGGATGAACGAGTTGAAAATTTCGTTGCAGGAAACAAACTCATCAGTTTTGTTTGACCGAGAGTATATTCGGCGTTGTAAATGCACAAAACAAGTGTTTCTGATCGAATCAAAAGGATAGATTTACATGACTGCGCCAATAGTTGGGATTGATCTTGGCACAACCAACTCGCTCGTGAGTGTATTCGAAAACGGTAAGCCGCGCTTGATTGTAAATGCACTCGGAAAAGTTCTGACGCCCTCTGTTGTGGGCCTGTCAGACGCGCGCGATTTAATTGTTGGCAGCGCTGCCAAATCCAGGCTTTCAACGCATCCTGATTTGACGGCTGCCCGATTCAAACGCTTCATGGGGACGGCCCGCAAGATAAAGTTAGGCAAAATGGAATTGGCGCCGGAGGAGCTGTCTTCGTTCGTTCTCAAAAGCCTAAAAAGCGATGCGGAGAACGATCTTGGCGTGGAGGTCACGGACGCTGTAATATCGGTTCCGGCCTACTTCAATGATCCACAGCGCAAGGCGACAATCAATGCCGCACGCCTGGCTGGTTTGAACGTCCGTAGATTGATCAATGAACCAACTGCCGCCGCGATCGCTTATGGCGTTCAGGATCAGACACAAGACAA
>JBCCDZ010000003.1:0-32084 GCA_039030525.1 Pseudomonadota bacterium
ACCCCAAACCCCAAACCCCAAACCCCTCAAGCTAATTGCAATCGCATATAACAATTAAAACGGCCATTTACAACTTATTAACCATCATTGGCCGAGCAATCTGGCTTGATAACCGAGCTCACATCAGTTTCACACGAATCGGGCTGGACTTGCAGCGAAACCTCACTTTTCACCGGGCTATCCGACCTTATTTCCAAGGCCTTTTCGGCCTCCTTTCGGCCACTTTGGGCTCGCAACGGAACGGCGACCTCATTCTCGGGCTGTTCTCCAATGATCTTTTTTTGCTCGACAAAGTCCAAGTTAATTTTTTGTGAAATGTGATTCGTAGTCTGCGGCGCCTTGTCGGGCTTGTCTGTCTCTTTTTTGGATTTGGACTTGTCGAGTCGATCCTCCGTGAACTTGTTGTCCACGCGTTTGCGGGCTTGGCGGTTACGAAAGGCGTCCGGTTACTTTTGTATTTGAAATAGTCGTCGATCTGGTGGTCTTCTTTTTTTTGGTAGAAGTCGTGCAAGCTGGAGTTATCGGGCGCGTCTAGTTTGCGCAGAGAATTGTTCGGGGTCTTTGACTTGTTTTTGCTCGAGTAAATGATTTGATTGTACGACACATACTCTTCGTTGTCTTCTTTGGGCTTGTCGACATCCTTGATACTGACATCTGATTTCAGATTATTTGCCCGCTTACTTCTCTTCGGTGTCGCGTACTTCTCTTCGATTGATTTCGACTCGTTCTCATTGTCGTTCTGGTCCACCTGCTTCGACCTTGTCCCGCGTCCTCTCCTCTGCTCTGAAGAGCCCTTGACGCCCGGCTTCTCGGTGCTGCGGCTCTTTCGGTTGTCGCTCGACGAGCCACTGTCGCCCATTCGAAACCGGGGCACATCCAAGCCCGACCGATTGAGGTTTCTGGCCTCCTGGATGCTCTCCAGGAAATCGAACTGAATGTGCTCGACTGACGTCAGACTCGGCTTGATGCGCTCAAACTCGGAATCGGATTCTCCCAAGAGGAACTCCTCGAAAAATATAATAAACAGCGCAGAAAAAACCGGATTTTTGCACAATTGCTTGATCTTGTACCCGCCGAAATCCTTCATTTTGCGATACTGCTCCCGCTTCATATCGGACAAGTGGCTCTGCGACATCGCGTGTCTGGGGCCTTGTGCGGACTTCCTCGGATCCAGCGAGCGCCCCACCGACAGTCGTCTCGAATTAGACCCAACGGGGGCATACCGGCGTGTGACACTCCGATGCGGCTTGAAAGGCGACCTCGAGTGGCGACGGCGGCGCTCGGCGGTGCGCTGCTCTCGGTTGACCTGGTTGATGGTTTCGGAGTTGAGAAGGAAATTGGCGAACACCTTTTCCCAGTTGCTTTTGCCGTTTTGGAACTTCTGGACGATTTCGAAGAGGTTCTCGTGCTCGCCTGGGGAAAAGACTTCCTCGTGGGTGCTGCGGTTAGGCGGAGAGGTACACGAGGCTGGTGAACTTGTCGGCAAAGGAAAGGCGCGGCTCTATTCAGCGTCATTGGAAGGCCAACCGGTGGCCGGCATGCTGATATTGAAACATGGGCGCATGGCGACCTACCAGGCCGGTACTACAACGCCACAAGGACGAGAGACTTGCGCCCATAATCGCCTGCTATGGCAGGTCATGTGTGACCTTCAGAAGCGGCAAATCACCCGTCTGGATCTCGGACGCGCTGATCTTTCGCCTGGCTTGCGGCGGTTCAAGCTTGGCGCCGGAGCAGAAGTGGAGACACTTGGCGGCAGTTTTCTTTTTCATCATTGGTTTCGGTCAGGGCTGCCGAAACAGAAGGTCGAAGCGATCGCCGAAAACACGGTGGCAAATATTTGAGATCCTGATTTCGGGACTTACCGAAATTTCATGCAAAATTCGCGCGAATTCGTAACGAAGTTCGGGGACAAAAGCAGTGTTTTGGCAGGACCTCCTGCTTAATTCGGCTTGTGTTGCAGGGGAAACCAATTAAGCGCGCGCCGATGACTTTTGACGAGACACAACCAGACTCGGAGCAATTCGAATATTGCTTCAAAGTCGGAAACTTTTCGCTTCGCGCGAAACGCTCTTGCGCTGAGGCGCGAGAACAGCTCGGCCTATCTCAGCGTGAAGTTGAATTGATGATGTGGGTCTGTTCGGGATTAACCAAGAAACAGATTGCGCTCCGCATGGGCGTGTCACCGGCAACCGTCGATACGTTTCGTCGTCGCGCTTATGTCAAGCTGGGCGTTGGCACCAGCGCAGCTGCGGCCTCGATTCTTACGGCATTCCTGGCTGGAACGTCGGTGAAAGCCAACGCGCTCGCGCCCGCCACCTAGCCGAGGTGCTGGGCCAGGCATTGCGCAATATAGTCAGGATCCGCATCTGCTTCGGCAAAGAAGGTCTTGAGCTGCCAATTCTCGTCCATGAGATAGAGCAGCGATGTGTGATCCATCGTGTATTCTGCCAGACTCTCAGGGGTCTCAATCCGCTCATATTGGGCGATAAAGACATCTGCAGCTGCTGAGATTTCGGCTTGTGTGCCGGTTAGGCCGACCAGATTGTCGGGGAAGGCTGCGGTTGAAACATAACTGGCCAGGGCCTCTGGGGTGTCACGCTCCGGATCGACAGTGATCAGCAGAGTTTGTGGCGCCGCCACAGTGTCCGGCAAGGCTTCATAAGCGCGATTGACCGCGACGAGAGTCCCCGGACAGATGTCGGGACAGAAGGTAAAGCCGAAATAAATCAGCGTCGGTGTGCCTTTATAGGTCTCTTCCGTGACGCGTTCGCCAGTATGAGAGATAAGGCTGATTGGACCACCAATGGAATCATAAGCGCGCGTCATGCAGCCGGCCTCCGCGCCGCCTGCTGTCGCGTCCGAGGCTTGAGGGGTGCAGGCGACAAGTGCCAGGCTGGCGAGGCCCAAGGCCGATGTATAAGAGAGTTTCATGACTGCGATATGGCATATTTACGGAATATGATAAGGGGCCGTGACGCCGCACTCGGAGGGCTGGTTTGGAAGATTTAAACGCGACGCGGGCCGGAATGGACGAGGCTCTCGTGAGCTTGTTGCCAGAGGGCTTGTCAAATGTCGGCGCGGCGCAAGGGCGAACGCGCCTTGCCACCTTGATGACTTTGCGGTGGCTGGCCGTTGCCGGACAAACGCTGGCAGTCCTGTTTGTCTATCTCGGTCTCGGATTCAGCTTGCCTTTGGGATTGTGCCTCGCCGTGATTGCGGCGTCTGCCTGGCTCAATGTCTTTTTGTCTTTTGCGGCGGTTGGACCGCAATTGCTGAAAGGGTGGGAAGCAGCGCTCCAAATTGGCTTTGATGTCGTGCAGCTTGGCTTGCTGATCAGCCTTACCGGAGGACTCTCTAATCCCTTCTTGCTGTTTCTGATCGCTCCCGTGACGGTCGCTGCGTCCAGCTTACGGGCGCGTTACACGGCTTTGATTTCCGCGCTGGCAATTGGGTTGGCCGCGACGATGCCCATTTTCGCGTTCGAATTGCCCTGGCGCGAAGGCGAGGTTCTGATTTTCCCACAACTGTTTGAAGGGGGCCACTTTGCCGCGCTCTGTATCGGCATCGTATTCTTCGCCTTGTCGGCGCAACGCGTGAATGAGGATGAAGCCAAAATGGTTCGGGCTTTGGATGCGGCGGCGGTTGTGATGTCGCGCGAGCAACGTCTGTCCGCATTGGGCGCCATGTCGGCGATGACGGCGCACGAATTGGGGACGCCTTTGGCGACCATCCATCTGGTGGCCAAGGAACTTCAGGCCATTCTGCCGGAAGACAGTCCGCATCTGGAGGACGCGACGCTGCTATCAGAACAGGCTGAACGTTGCCGGGATATCCTGCAGCGCCTGGGCCGCGCGCGCGAAGCGAGCGATATCGTGCATGCCCGCATGCCAATCAGTGCTTTGGTAGAAGAGGCTGCGGCGCCGCATAAAGGCCTCGGGGTTGCGGTTCGAGTGACCTATGAAGCCGGCGAGGGCGGTGAAGCCAAAGTCCCGACCATTCGCCGCAGTCCGGAGATCCTGCACGCGCTCGGCGCGTTTATTGAGAATGCCGTGAGTTTTGCCGATTCCGAAGTTCGGGTCGTGGCGAATTGGACCGAAGCGCAATTTATTGTCACCGTGCGCGATGATGGACCCGGCTTCGCGGCAGAGGTCATGCCGAAGCTCGGCGAGCCATATGTTTCTCAGCGCGGCGAGGCTCAGCTTGGCGGTGGTGACATGGGGCTCGGCTTCTTCATCGCAAAAACCCTGATCGAGCGCACAGGCGGACGGGTTGCGACACGCAACCGCGCGGCACCTCGTCACGGGGCAATTGTACAGGCAGTATGGCCTAGAACTGAATTACAGCCTTTGGACAATACGGAAAATAACCTAGATTAGGGGCTGAAGGAGCTAGAAATGGAATCCCCAGTTACAGTAAAACTGCATGAAAGCCTGAAAAACGTCGAGGACCGGACCTGTTTGGTGCTTGATGATGACGGCCCATTTCTTCAACGCCTGGCGCGGGCGTTGACGCAACGTGGGTTTTTGGTCTCTGCGACTTCGAAAGTGTCAGAGGCACGGGACATTGCGCGGCTGAACCCGCCAGCCTTCGCTGTGCTGGATTTGCGGCTTGAAGACGGATCTGGGCTTGATGTGGTCGAAGTGCTGCACCGCTACCGTCCCGAGGCGCGCGCGGTGATCCTGACCGGCTATGGCGCGATTGCGACGGCGGTTGCTGCGGTGAAAGCGGGCGCGGTCGATTATCTCGCAAAGCCAGCGGATGTCGAGGACATTGTCCGGGCTCTGGTCAATTCTGGCGACGGCCTGCCAGCGCCGCCGGAAAACCCGATGTCTGCTGATCGTGTGCGCTGGGAACATATCCAACGCGTCTATGAGCTGTGCGGTCACAATGTGTCCGAGACAGCAAGACGACTGAACATGCACCGCCGGACATTGCAGCGTATTCTCGCCAAGCGGGCGCCGCGTTAACGCTGGACCGCAGGAAAGTCTGCCCCTAGTCTTTGTCCGAGGATCACACAGCGGGGCAATTCGTATGTTTAGCCACATTACGCTCGGTACGGACAATTGGCCACGCGCCAAAGCGTTCTATCGAGCGATCACGGATGTTCTCGATATTCCGGTTTTCATGCAGCGCGACGCCGGTGCGGCTTATGGTGAAGCGGTCGGGCCGAAACTATTCATCGGTCCTGCATTTGATGGTCAGCCGGCAAGTCATGGAAACGGAACGCATGTCGCCTTTCTCGCCACATCTCGCGAGGTGGTTGATGCGTTCTACCATGCCGCTCTGGCGAATGGAGGCAGCGATGAAGGCGAACCTGGTATACGATCGCATTATCACCCCAACTATTATGGCGCCTATGTCCGCGACCCGGATGGCAACAAATTGCAAGCCGTTTGTCACTCTTCTAAGGCCTGAACACTGATGACTGCGTTGCCTCACGTTCTTGGAGACACTCTCTCGACGCTACCCGGCATCAAGCACGGCTTTTTCGGCCGTAAAGGCGGGGTTTCGACGGGCTTGTATGAAAGTCTCAATATCGGGCAGGGGTCTGATGATGACGTTCAGGCCATTCGTGACAATCGCGACCGTATTCGCGATGCGATCGGTGCCGATAAGCTGCTTTCCTGCTTTCAGGTCCATAGTGCCAAAGTCGTCCATGTGACCGAACCCTGGCGCACCCGTCCGCAGGCGGATGGCATGGTCACAAAAGTCCCGGGCTTGGCGCTTTGTATCCTGTCCGCAGACTGTGTCCCGATCCTATTTGCCGATGCTGAAGCCAAGGTTATCGGCGCGGCACACGCTGGATGGAAGGGCGCGATTGCCGGCATTTGCGAAGCGACTTTGGCAGCCATGGAAGCCCAGGGTGCGGAGCGCGAGCGCGTGGTCGCTTCGATTGGGCCCGCCATCCAGCAAGCCAGCTATGAAGTCGGACCAGAATTTCGCGACACCTTTGTCGGCGAACAGGAATGGACAGATCGCTTGTTCAAGGCGGGCCGTGACGATCGCTCACACTTTGATCTTACAGGTTATGTCGAGGCTGTCCTTCAGCGAGAAGGCATCAGCGCCGTGGACAATATCGGGCATGATACATGCGCGATGGACGCCGACTATTTCTCCAATCGTCGTCGCAATCATCGCGGTGAAGCCGACTATGGCCGCAATGGCAGCGTCATTATGCTGGAAGCGTGAGCCGAAAATGAAACTCTACGATTACAAAGCTGGCCCTAATCCGCGCCGGGTGCGCATCTATCTGCACGAAAAAGGCATCGATGTGCCCTTGGTGCACACAGATATCGTCAAGCGAGAACAAAAGACCCCCGAATTTCTCGCCAAGAATCCGATCGGGTCCATTCCGGTCCTCGAATTGGATGATGGCACCTGTATTTCCGAATCCGTTGCGATCTGCCGGTATTTTGAAGAATTGCATCCTGAGCCGCCTTTGTTCGGGCGCACGCCTCTGGAAAAAGCGCAGGTAGAGATGTGGTTGCGGCGTGTGGAGTTGAACTTCATGGTGCCGGTGGGAATGGTCTGGATCCACGGCCACCCGCTGACAGCCCGTTTGATCAAACAGATCCCGGAAGCCGCTGAGCAGAACCGCAAACGCACTCAAATCGGTTATCAGCTGCTGGATCAGCAATTGGCGGACCATGAATATGTAGCCGGCCATGCCTATAGCGTGGTCGATGCCGTCTTATTGGCGAGCCTAGATTTCGCCAATGGGCTGGTTGGCGTACCTTATGACCCTGCGCTGACACATTTGAAACGCTGGCACGACGCTGTATCTGCTCGACCGAGCGCGGAGGCGTAGCGTGATCGATTTTATTACCCAGGCCCGTACATTGTGGGTTCTGTTTATCCTATTCGTTTTGGAGAGCATTGGATTTGGCATCATTATGCATGTCTGGGATTTTGCCATTATCGATGAAATGAGCGACCCGGACAAAATCAGCGCTCACATTGCGGCGATGAGTGAAACTCAACGCAGCGTTCATGCCTGGATGACGGCGACCCTCGATGTCGCTTATCCGCTGACTTACGGGCCGCTTTTTGTCGGCTTGGCTTTGCGCCATTTCAAGCCTCTCTTCGGCGTGCCAGCCATCGCGGTCATTCCTACCGATTTGACCGAGGGCTATGTTCAGGTCGTGGCCTTGCTCGGAGATGAGTCTCTGCTCTGGCTGAAGGCTTATCTGACGCCGCTGAAGCTGGTTCTTTTCTTCGGCGCCATATTGATTTCGATCGCCGCGCTGGTGGTTGGGTTTCGGCGGCGAAAGCAAAGTCAGTCCTAGCGCTTCGTCGTGATTTGCTGCGCCGTGGCGAGGCTGCGAATCTGTCCGTCCGCGCCTGAGAGTTTTGCTTCTAACGAAATCAAGCGACGGCTGCGCGAAACGACCCTGGCGTCCAGTTCAACGGCCTCTCCATGTGAAAGACTCAAGAATGATATATTTAGGTTGCTGGTCCGAAAGGCTTCGTGCTCCTGGATGACGGTCATCGTGGCAAAGGCGAAGGCCTGATCGAACAAGGCCGCGATATAGCCACCAAACACCGTACCATCTTGTTGCAATAGGTCTGGCTTGGGGATCCAGCTCTTTCTGATCCAGCCTTCTCCCCAATCGTCGATCAGACCGAGTTGCAGCGTCTTGGTCACGGGCGGAACTGGATGTGTGCCCTGTTTCATTTTGTTGAGCATGTCGGTGGCCCAAGTCATGGCGTCTCTCCTGAAAAGCCATATGATGAAACACACTGCGCAGATGGAAACTCGCATCCTGACTGCGATGATATGAGAGAATTAAATGATGGAAAAACAGCGCAGAAGGCCCGAACAACGCCGCGCCAAGGTCACTTGCGATGCGATCCTCACAGCGGCGGCTCATGTTTTGGAGCGTGAGGGAGAAGGCGCCTTCACGACAAATAGAATTGCCGAGAAGGCCGGTGTTTCGATCGGGTCGCTCTACCAATATTATCGTCACAAGGACGATATTCTGGTGGCACTGGCAGAACGAGAGGAACGGGCGCTATTGTCTGATGGTGCTTTAAAAGCGCATGCTGAAGCGCGCCAGGAGAGTGCGCTCCGCTTAGGCCTGCGATCGTACATAAACCTGCTGCCTGATTGTCCGGCCGCTAGATCTAAAGCGCTTGAAGCGATGTTGCGGCGCCGTGGTCCAGAAGGTGTAGCAGAAGAAACGGAGCGAAGGTTCGCCGCGTTTGAAGCCTTCGAAACGCTCTCTTCGACAGAGCGTTTTGTTCTTTCGAGGGCGATTACCGGGGTGGTTCAATCGGCGGTTCGAGAGTCGCGCGCAGATCTACAGTCACGCGCGTTTGAAGATACACTTGTATTGCTTGTGCGTGGGTTCCTGAAAGGGCGATCTGTTTCCACGCCAGTTTAAACGGTTGCGTTTTCGGATCAAAAAGGCGTGCGCGTTAAGCCCAGCGAAGGCGGGCGCGAGACAGGATAATGACGGTCAAGCCGACCACGCCGACCAGCGTCACTTGCACATATCGGAACGCCGGGTGACCGTCATATGGGCCGGGGAAAGTGAGTAAATATAGCACCGGCCCCAGTCCTGCGAGGCAAGCTGCGCCTAATCTTTGCGTCCGAACGCGCCAGCAGGTTTTGGCCGAACGCGTTATGATCCGCCATCCGCTCATCAAGACGACCAGACCCAGCGAGAAAAGTATAAGATAAGCAAGCTTGCAGGTCAGCACGACCGGGAACGGAGAAACGGTGCTGATGCTTGACGCAATTGGCCAGGCGAACACTTGCGCAATCTTCAACTCCCAGATCCAGGCGACAGCGAACAAGGTCGCAAGCCAGCCAAACTCCGTCCGAAACCGTTGCGCCGAAACACTGCTCAAGCCGAGCTGCACCAGGCCAGGAAGTGAGCGTACTATGGCGATAGCGAGCGACAGTTTGGGTATCTCGGTCGCGCCTGCCTGTTCTTGCAAATCGCCGACAATCGCTTCGCTGAGATCGGGTCCCGCCAGGAAGCCGATCAACCAGTCCGAAACAGGTGCAGGTTTGAGCGTCACGCCATCGCCCCTTTCGTCCAGGCTGGAAGACCATTCATCATCTTGTGCAAGACAGCCGCTGATCGTTCGACTTGCAACTGACCTTCTTGTGTGACCTCGAAATAGCGTTTCGCACGGCCGCCCCGGACCGCGGATGTCTCGCCCAGTTTGGATTGAACATATTGCTTCTTTTCCATGCGGTTTAGCGTGGCGTAGAGGGCGCCGACGGAAACTTTGCGACCGGTTCTATTTTCGATCTCATTGATGATCGCAACCCCATAGGCCTGATCGCCAAGACGCATCAAAGCGCCCAAGACCAGCAGTTCAAATTCACCCAGAAATTTTCCTTTTGCCATTTGACAAATCCATTTTTTCTGTTTTGTAAAACAAATAAGAGGTGAGGTCAATTCGGCGGTACGTAACCGAAAGGAATGGAAATGAACTGGACACTATGCATAATCTCGATCGGGCTATTTGTGGGCGTCGCGACAGTCGCAACGGCGCAAGCAGAGAGCAGGATCGCGCGTGATCTTATCGTCTCTGACGCGTTCGCGGACAATAAAATTGGCGCGGCCTCTGAACGCGAGATCGAAGTGTTTCTGCCACCCGATTATAACACAAGCGACCAGGCCTATCCGGTCATCTATTATCTCCATTCCTTCTTCGAAGACGAGACAGCGCTGTTCGAAACGTATGATGGAAAAACGCATCTCGATACGGTCATCGCGTCAGGCCATCTCGACCATGTGATTGTTGTTGCAGCAGATTTCAGCACCCCGACAGGTGGCGGGTTTTACACCAGCTCGCCTGTGACGGGGGATTGGTTGAGCTTTATATCAAAGGATCTGGTAGGCCATATTGATGGCAAGTACCGAACGCTGGCGCAGCCGGAATCACGCGGTATCTTTGGACAGCATGCCGGGGCCTATGGCGCGATCAGAGTTGCCTCCCGGCGACCGGATGTGTTCGGAATTGTTTATGGCATGCATCCTGTCGCGACTGGGCATGGCAATATTCTGATGCAATCAAGACCCGACTGGGACGCGCTCGCGGCGGCGGAGACGCTCGAAGATGTGAAAGGGAACCTGCTGAATGAGATCTTCACGATCATCTATCAAGCCAACTTACCCAATCCTGATCGCCCGCCACTCTATTTCGATCCGCCCGCGACGCGCGAGAACGGTCAATTGGTGATGGATCCTGCGCGCACTGAGCAGCTTCAACAGAGCTTTTTTCTAGAACGTCATGTCGGCGAGTATGCTGAGAACCTGAAACGCCTCAGTGCTTTCAAATTTGATTGGGGACGCCACGATGGCAATCAGGATCACGTCTATTCCAATCAATTCTACTCGCGCAAACTGAATGAGTTTGGCATTCCGCACGAAGCCGAAGAGTATAATGGCGGTTGGGGTGATGGCGTGTTCGAGGCAGGCGGTCGGATAGAGACCGATGTCCTGCCATTCTTTCAGCGTCACCTGACCTTTGAGGAGGATGTATCATGAAGAATTTGAGCGGCACAATTATCTCGGCTGTTTTGCTAACGGTTTGCATGGTCTTGAGTTCGACGCCTGCCACTGCTGGCGAAGTGACGGAACACACATTCTTCTCGGACACGCTCGAGCGAGACTATGCCTATGTGGCTTATGTTCCGGATGGATATGACGCGGAGGCGGGTCGTTATCCGGTGGTTTATTTGCTGCACGGCTCGCTTGGGAATGAACGCAACTGGACGGAGTTTGTCGAAACAGAGCGTGTTCTGGATGAGATGATCGAGTCTGGGGCGATACCGCCGACAATCGTCATCATGCCAGGTTCGCTCAGCTGGTGGGCAGATGGGCATAATGAACCGGCTGAAACCGCCTTCATCGAAGATCTCATTCCGCATGTCGATCAAACCTGGCATACCTTGCCGAACGCACAGGCACGCGCCATTGGCGGGCTTTCAGCCGGTGGCTTCGGCACTGTGAACTTGGCGATGAAGCATCCGGATCTGTTTGCCGCGGCATTGGCCTTTTCGCCTGCCTCTTATGCAGGGCTCCCGCCGGAAGGATCGACAGCGTGGACACATCCGACGTTTCAGGATGATGCTGGCAATTTTGACCCGGATCTGTGGCATAAGCTGAATTACGAGTCGCTGATCGGGGGTTATCTGGCACAGGATAAAATCGTGCCTTTCTATATCAATTCAGGTGATCATGACGGCCTGGACATCGCCTATCATGGCGCGGTCCTCTATCAACGTTTGCGTGAGCATCAGGCTGAGCAGGTCGAGTTTCGCGTGATTGATGGCGGGCATGAATGGCCGGTCTGGATTGCCACCCTGCCAGAGGCGCTTCTGTTCGCGTTTGAGCATCTCGAATACGAGATTGCGCCATTCGAGGACAGCAATCCATTTGCCCGCTTCATCGGAACATGGACGCTCAAAGATGATCTGTTCCAACAGGTTTGGGATGGCGAGACCGTGGAGCAACTCACGCTGCCGGGGCACATCACGCGGTGCGATGAAATCAACACCAATTACAGCCTGTTGTGCGCTGTAGATGCTGGCGATTTTCAAGGTCAGATCTATTGGACCGCGCGGGACGCGTCACGCAAGGTGAATCATCTGTCGCAATTCGGCGTATCGCGCATCGGAACTGGAACAGGTGAGATTCTCGATGGTGACACATTGCGGCTCAAGATCTCATTCTCGGATGAGCCGGACGGAACGTATCGGATCTATGAATATATTTGGGTATCGGATGACGAGTATGAAATGATCTCGCGGCAATATTCCGCCGATGGTGCGGCGACAGGCAATTGGTATGGCGGCAGCTTTGTGCGTCAGGCAGCTGTTCCGTAAGCCTGACACGCGAGCAAATGAAAGCGCCCGCAACAGATGTTGCGGGCGCCCTTATTTTCAATCGCTTAAAGTGGCTTAGGCAGGCACTTTTGCGCGTGGTCCAGCAGCATTCACGTCAGCATCGACATGCGCTTCATAGACTTTGAAATTCTCCATGAACATCTGGGCCAGCTTCTCGGCCTGTGCGTCATAAGCAGCTTTGTCGCTCCACGTATCACGCGGGTTGAGTATGGTGCTGTCGACGCCGTTCAGGGCCGTCGGCACCATAAAGCCAAATGTTTCGTCCTGACGGAAGTCTGCATCGTTCAGAGAACCATCCAGCGCGGCATTCAGCAGAGCACGCGTCGCTTTGATCGGCATGCGATGACCAACGCCGTGTGCGCCGCCGGTCCAACCGGTTGAGACGAGCCAGCAATTGACATTGTAACGCGCGATCAGTTCGCCGAGCAGCTTGCCATATTCGCTCGGGTGACGCGGCATGAACGGGCCGCCAAAGCAGGTCGAGAAAGTTGCGGTTGGTTCGGTCACGCCTTTTTCCGTACCCGCGACTTTTGCCGTGTATCCGGACAGGAAGTGATACATGGCCTGGGCTGGGGTCAGCTTGGCGATGGGCGGCATGACGCCAAACGCATCACAGGTCAACATGATCAGATTTTTCGGCTGACCGCAGCGTCCGCTCAAGGACGCATTTTCTATCGCTGAGATCGGATAAGCGCCGCGAGAATTCTCTGCCAGCGTATTGTCGAAGAAATCCAGTTCCCGGGTTTCAGGATCCATCACGACATTCTCGAGGACAGTGCCCCACATGCTGGTCGTGGCGAAGATTTCAGGTTCATTCTCAGCTGAGAGATTGATCATCTTGGCATAACAACCGCCTTCAAAATTGAAGAGGCCATTTTCTGACCAGCCATGCTCGTCGTCGCCAATCAGAGTGCGGCTCGCATCCGCAGACAGGGTTGTCTTGCCAGTGCCAGAGAGGCCAAAGAAAATGGCCGCATCATTGTTACCGCCATCATTGACCGAGCAATGCATCGGCATCACGCCTTTGGTTGGCAGGATGTAATTGAGAATGGTGAAGACAGATTTCTTGGTTTCGCCAGCATAGCTGGTGCCACCAATCAGAACGAGTTTCTTCGCAAAGTTGACCGCGATCACAGTGTCAGAAACGGTGCCATGCTTGGCCGGATCGGCGCGGAAGCTTGGGCTGTTAATGATCGTAAAGTCGTGCGCGAAGCCGTCATACTCCTCGGCTGTCGGAATGCGCAGCAAGTGGCGAATGAAGAGCGAGTGCCACGCAAATTCGTTGACGATGCGTACGGGCGCGCGGTGATCCAAATCGGCGCCGCCGAATAGCTGCTGTGTGTACAGCGTCTTGCCAGCCAAGTGGGCCTGGAAGTCTTCCCAGAGGGCGTCGAAATGGGCTGGCGTCATGGACGCATTATTGTCCCACCAGACAGTGTTCTCTGTGGTTTCGTCGCGAACGGTGAACTTGTCCTTGGCCGAACGGCCTGTGTGCTTTCCGGTTTTGACGAGCAAGGCCCCACCCTTGGCAATTTCGCCTTCACCGCTGCGGACAGCTTGTTCGTACAGACGTTCTGCGGTCCAGTTCTTGCGAACCTCTCCGACTTCAATATCGAGATCTGCCAACTCTACATTCTGTTGAGACACGTTATTCTTCCCCTAAGCTTTGCGCGTGCGTAAGTTTGTTTCGACGGAAAATTGGTCTGACCACCGAAGGTGGCGATACAACTGCAAGCGTCTGGCCATTGCCACCCCTCGACTTGAGGTAAACGCTGTCAAAACTGTTAGTCAGCGCTGTCAAAAATGATGGTGCGCGTATTTTAGGCGAATTGCGCCGTATTCACCCGGTTTTCGGGTGAATCATTTCACTCAAATGGCGCCATTATTCGGGCTTTTTGCGCTTCAGATCGCGCAGAGCATGCCGAATCGGGACAATCGCGCGTAAGGCGTCGGATTGTGCAGGGACCGGATCATTAAAAATCTGCGCGCGGAGGATCGCTGCGGCCCATGGACCCCATGTGAACCCGCGGGATCCAAACCCGCCAGATAGATACAACCCCGACTTGCCATAGGCATCGTGCAGGATCTGCCAGCCAGTACGCTCCAATTGCGAGCGATCAGATTGCAGCGCTACCGGATCCGGCCAGGCCCCGATCATTGGCAAGCGATCCGCCGTCGTAGCGCGAATGCCAGCACGAGATTGCGAGCGTTGTTGTTTCGCAGCTTGCCACCAATACGGCGCGAGTGTTTCAAGTGATCGATTGTTTTCAGCGCGGGCGGCGTCGCTGATGCAAGGCTGGCCTCCATCATGCGCTGCAAATGTCGCGCCCCATAAACGCATGCCGCCAGCTGCAACCGCATAAGGTCCTGCGGCGATGGCACTTGCAGGCGCATCGATATCAGCATCGAGCCATTCCACCTGTCCAAGACGTCCAGTCAGGCCAAGGTCTGGAAGACTGTCCTGCATCTTCCAACCATTTGCGAGAATGATGGTGTCAAAGGCCTGTCCATCCACGGTGCGCGCTTCGGTATCCAGCGCCACGTCGCTCGCCCAATGGACGTCCAGCTCATCCAACAAGCTCGGCAACAGTTTGGCGGGTTCGATCACCAGGCTGCCTTTGTGCAGCAGCGCGCCTTCTGGCAGCGCTTCTAACTGGTCGAGGCCAAGCGGCGGGTCGGCGAGCACTTTCTCGAACCGCATGCGTTCCGCTTCATCACGCGGTCTGTGCACCGTGTCTGCGACGGTCACGCCTGGGCGCCCGGCATAAAAAGCCTGCGCGTTGAGATAGGAATCGATCAGCAACCTGGCCTGCACCGTGTCTGCCGCGTCCAGTCTCGGCATGACCAGCGCCAGCGGGTTACCACTCGTACCCTGTGCGGGACCAGATGCTTGATCGAACACGCGTACTGTTCCACCGCGGTCCTTGAGGACGGCACCAAGACAGGCCCCCGCTATGCCGGCGCCGATAATCGCAATTCTGGGACTGGATTTATCTGCAGCGGGGATGTCAGGCGCATTAGGCTGGAAGTGGGCTTCGAGCCGTTCGCGTTTGCGACCATGTCCTGGCATTTTCTCGACCGCAAATCCGGCGCTGGAGAGGCCCCGTCGGACCGCGCCTGCAACCGTAAATGTTGCGGCGCGGCCGCCAGGCCGCGACCGCTCAGCGATGAGGGGCCAGATCTCATCTGCCCACATGGCCTGGTTTTTGGCAGGACTAAAGCCGTCGAGAAACCACGCATCGGCCTGGAACAAAGCGCGCGGCAGGGTTTGCTCGATCAGGCCAAAATGAAGCGTCAAAATCAATCGCTCTTCAGGCCAGACGATCTGGCGCACGCCATTGGCGCGCACTGGCCATTGCGAACATAGCTTTTCAGCCAGTGGCTGCAATTCGGGCCAAGGCACGAGCGCGCGCTCAATGTCTTCACGATCGAGGGGAAATCCTTCGAAGCTGACAAAGTTCAACCAGGCGCCATCCGGTCGGGTTTGCTGCCAGGCTTGCCAGGTTGCGAGGAAATTCAGTCCGGTGCCGAATCCGAGTTCAGCGATCGTGGTATTTGCGCGCAGCTTCCAAGCCTCAGGCAAACCGCAACCGGCAAGAAAAACCGCGCGGGCCTCCGCTAGCCCGTCTTCAACAGAATAATAAACGTCGCCGATGCGTTGATCGACAGGCGTACCATCCTGTTTCCAGTGCAGGTCCGGGCGTGGGGGCAATCTCATCGCGCCGCATTAGCGCTAAATCCGGAGGCTTGCTAGTTCGGACGGCTTTGTCTGATCAGGTGAACCGGCGTGCGTTTCGTGTTAGGTGTTCGACCAGGTTTCACGAACCAGGGTGACTTTGTGAACACGCCAGACTTAAGTTTCGATCCTTCGGCGTTCAGCTATCGCGCCTTTATCAGCTATTCGCGCGGCGATACCGACATCGTCAATGATCTCTATGCTCGTTTGACCCGCTTTCGGGCACCTGCGTCTTTACGGAAGACACAAGGGGCTTACGGCCATCCGCCGCGATCATTCAGAGTGTTCCTGGATCGGATGAGCATTGAAGCCGGTGGATCGGTGCCGGATGCGATCAAGCGTAAACTTGATGATTCTGCGTTTCTGGTTGTGATTTGCTCAAAATCGGCACGTGACAGCTTTTGGGTCTCGGAAGAGATCAAATACTTTCTCAGCATCGCGTCTGCAGATCGGATCCTGCCCGTCTTGATCCGAGAGTCGGTCGACGATCCGATCGAAGACATTCTGCCGCAACCGCTTATCGATCTCGGTGGTGAAATGCCGATTGGCGCAGACCTGATGGTAGATGGCGGTCTGGTGGCCGTGCGCGACAAGATTATCGGGGGGCTGCTCGGGATCGCGCAGGATCGCATTGCGCGCGAACAGGAACGAGCTGATCGTCGGGCGCTGCGACGTCGGTCGGTTGCGCTTGCAGCGATTTCGCTCCTGTTTGTTCTGTCTACGCTTGCCGGTATGGCGGCCTGGAATGCGCGCAATGATGCCTTGCTGGCGGAATCACGCGGACTGGCACGCGCCTCGACGGAGGCGACGACAACTCATTGGCAACCTGATCTGGGAATGCTGCTGGCTTTGAAGGCTCTGCCGGACGGCGACGCCAGTTTCAGCTTGATGGACCGCCCGTTCGAACCGCAAGCGGCCGCAGCTTTGGCGGCGAGCATTTATTGGCAAGGCGAGCGTCGAACCGTCGGGCAGCCCTCGAATTATGTCGTCTATTACTCGCCCGTAATAGCGGTATCCGATGATGGATCGAAATGGCTTTACGGCTATGATCGCCAGATCGAAATCTGGGACAGTGAAGCGCGATCGCTGCTCTTGCAAAAAACGCTGGAGGAGTCGCTGGGCTCGATTGAAGCCGCGGCGTTTTCGCCCGATGGCGAGACTTTGGTTCTGCTAACGGACCCGTCTACTTATGCCATCATGTCGATCGAGACGGGTGAATTGCTCCGCCAGGGAACGACCGAAGAGTCCCCCTATGGGCAAGTGAAGATCGCACCGGATGGATCGCGATTCATTATCGGTCGCAGCGCGCCAGCCATGACGCTGTACGAGTACAATACGGGCGCAGAGACATCTGTCCTGAACGGACATACCCGCCGGATCCTCGACTTCGTCTACAGTCAGGATGGCGCTCAGGTGTTCAGTCGAGCGGGTGATCGCTCCATTCGGATCTGGGACACCGCGACGGCGACAGAACGACATCGCCTGGAAACAGAGGAACATATGGGGTTCCGGGGGTTTGTGACGACGCCGGATTCGCGTGTGGTCATCGCGGCTGCGGATCGCTTGCTGCAAAGATGGGCGCTGCCAGAAGCGGAGGTGACGCATCAGAGCAACAGAACACGTGGCTTCGATCGATCCAACGCTATGGCAGCGTCACCCGCGGGAGACGTTTTTGTCGTCAGTGAAGGCGAGAATATCAGCCTGCGCTCAATGGCTGATCTGAGCATTGTTCACACATTTGAAGGTCACCGCGATCAAATCGCACATCTGGCATTCAGTCTGGATGGACGTGTGGTGGCTTCGACCTCTGCGGATCGCACGGCGCGTCTTTGGGACGTACGGTCTGGTAAAGAGATTACGCGTTTTGTGCATCCCAACCGGCCCTTCGGGGAAATCTATTTTACCACGGATGGTGTTATTGCCGCTGGCCGAGATGAGGCGGCGTATTTCTGGCGTCTGCCCGCGATCTTGCCGAGTGCCAGACTGGACGGGCATGAAGATGCGGTACCGACTGTGAATTTCAATCTCGACGGCACCAAACTGGTCAGCGCCGGCGCCGATTTCAAAGTCAATCTCTGGGACATGGAGTCGGGCGCATTGGAGCGCACGTTTGGCGATACCGTAACGCACGGGTGGATCGTTCTGGGCGCACGATTTGACCCGACCGGACAGCGGGTTCTGACCTTTGGAGAAGATGATTTCGCGCTATTGTGGGATGCCGGATCGGGCGAGCTATTATGGTCTATCAGTGCGGATGGAATTATGCGGGATGGCGCGTTCAGTCCAGATGGGACTTACGTTGCGGTGGCTTCTGCAGATGGCTCAGTGGGCGTTTTGGTGGCCGAGACGGGCGAGGTCAAGTTTCAATCGGAAGCCCATGAAGGCGGAGCGCGTGGGGTGACTTTTTCACCGGATGGCGGCGAAGTGATGAGCCGCGGCGCAGATGGCAAGATTCGCTTTTGGGATGTCGAGTCCGGCACCGAACGGCTAAAAATCGATGCTCATGGCTTGAGCGTCTGGACAGCGCGTTACAGTCCGGATGGTCGTTGGGTGGTTTCGGGATCTGGGGGCGGCGGGGACGGCGTTGCCATGGTATTCGACGTGGCCACGGGCGAAACCGTTGCCCGCCTCTATCCGCATAATGGCCAGGTCCGACAAGCCGTCTTCACGACGGACGGCAAACGCGTATTGACCGCGGCGGCAGATGGTTTCGCGCGGCTGTGGGATATTGAGACCGAAGCGGTCGTGACGTCCGTTAGCAGCGATCAGCGCGACTTGTCTGATGTCGCAATCAGTCCTGATGGCCAGCGATTTGTCACCGTGGCGTTTCAGAGTGATGGCCCGTCTGCCGTTCTTTGGGACATTGAGTCGGGCCAGAGGCTGGCAGATTATTTCGGGCAGAGCTCGACCGTGCTGGATGTCGAATTTGCCCCTACTCGACCGGGCGAGCCGATGCGGTTTGCGACCGCAAGCTATGACGGCGCTGTTGAGATCTGGACGGCGCCATTGCCGAGCAATTCTGGTGATTTGATCAAAACGGCCTGCGATATTTTGCAGCCCCTCAATCGAACCTTCACCCGCCAAGAAGCTTTGCAGTATGGGTTGGACTGGCCCGTCGAGGCGCCGTGTTGAGCAACGCCAATTTCGACTGGATTATGGCGCCGCATCGCACGCCATACGCGTGGCAGCCAATTTATATTGCGGTACCCATTCGCCAGCGTCGTCTTTAACATAGCTGACGCGATGCCAATGATCGGCATCATCGACTGTGAAGTCGGCAACAAGCTCGATTTCGGTCGGATAGACCTGCCACATGGTCAGCTTTCCATCGCGCATGCCAGCCCGCAAATCCTGGACTTGCGCACGCCCGGTCGCGACCCACATCATTTTCCATTCTTCTGAAGCGGCATCATACATGCGGACATTCACGCCGCGCGGCGCATCCGGTTGCAGGCCTGGGTCTGGGTCATACCACTCATCGGTAATCATCATGCCGCCCATACTATACCAACCATTCCACCGTGCACGGGGTCCCGGACGTGGCGGTGACCAACCCGCGGGCGTCATGATGTGGCTGGTGATCTCAAAATCACCAATCAGAAAGGCGAATTGTTCAAGCTCTGCCGGCGCTTCTGGATGCGGTTGGCCATAGTCGCAACGCGGCGGCTGCGGCTGCAAATCCTGATCCTGCGCCATCGCTTGCGGCGTGGTTGTGCAAGCTGAACAAAAAAAGCCTGCAGATATGAGCGCGAGGGACGCGGTTCGAAAAGCCATGTGCCTAGTCTGCCCTCAACCTGGCTGCAGCACAAGGCGAGGGTCTTATCCGTGTCTAGGTCGCTTCGAGGTGTCGTTGCTGATCAATCCAGGCGGCGTCGATATTGAGTTTCTTGGCCATTTTATCTTTGCTGGTAATCATCCGCCAGAACGGGCTGACCTGAGAGACGGTTTTGCCATCAGCGATATCTTCGAGCGCAGCTTCCGCGACCATGCGGACAAAGATCGACGTCGACATCGGGCAGGTGCCATCGCAGCTTTCGCGAGATGCCAATTCGTCCCGCATTTCCGGAATCGTCTTGGTCTGACCATGTGGAATGTCGCGAATATAGGCGTCAACAATCAGCGGCGTTGCGACAAACATGGTCTGACCCGGCTGCATGCCGGCCCAGGCTTTGTCCATGACGACTTTCTTTATCTTTTTGTCCCGAACAAGTTTTTCACGCGCAGATGCTTTCGCCATATCTTCCTCCCGGCTTGAACCTCAAACCTATATGAACATACTGACAAATCCTGTCAGCAAAATCCGGTGCGCTATACGATTTCTGGATAATAGATTTCTTTCGTCTCGACGTGGTCGTGATGATGGCAATGACCTATTTCTCTTTGGAAGCCAGGAGAATGATATGTCGGACTTTCAGATTACACGCGAAGATGCTGCGAATGGCGGGCGATACGTGGCCGTCATTGATGGGCATGAAGCTGAAATGACTTATTCCCGCGCTGGAGCGACGCGCATCATCATTGATCATACCGGCGTGCCCGAAGCCCTGAAGGGCCGCGGCGTTGGAAAACGGCTTGTCGAAGCAGCGGTCAAAGACGCCCGGGCAGAAGGGTTCAAGATCATTCCGCTCTGTCCGTTTGCAAAAGCGACGCTCGACAAGACCCCGGAATGGCAGGACGTCGTGCAATAGGCGAGCTTGCCATTCCTCGCTTTTTCCTTGACCGTATGGCGAAGGGAGAGAGCTATGAGAAACATATTTTTGATTGCCGCATCTGCGATTGTATTGGGCGCGTGTTGGGGCGCACCGCCGAATGAAAAGATTCTCACTCAGCAATGCTTTGATCTGTTCGACGGCGATGCGCGCACGGCAGGCATGGTCGCAAATGATGCAGGATCAGATCTCGAGAGTTTCTGCGCCTGCTATGGCGCAAAGGTTGTTGGCACGCCTGAATTGATCGACCTGCACAAAGACATTCTGGTCACTATGAATGAGATCAAAGGCAGCGGAACCGATGTGGAAGACGCGGCTGAACAGGTTGAGGAGATGACGCGGGACGGACGGATCGATACATTCGGAGAAGATGATCTTGAAGCGCTTGGCGATTATTTCACAGACCTCACCGTCGAGATGTTAGGAGCAGATGGGGCCTGTCCATCCTGATCGACCTCAATCTGATTGATATTCAAATGGCTTGAGCTGTTCAACGACCTCTTTGATTGGGCGCATAGGGCGGCCGTCAGTGTGAATCATGACAGCCGTGACACGGCCTTCTGCAATCACCTCATCACCGCGCAAACAGGTCTGCTCGAAATACATCCGGACGCCTTTGACGCCGAGACATCGAGTTCGGATGGTAAGAAGGTCATCGACTTTGGCGGCCTTCTTGTAATCCACCTCGATATTGGTCAGCGTAAACGCCGCAGGTGTTTCGCGCGCCAATAGATTTTGGTGGCTGACCCCCGCATCGCGCAGGTAATCAGAGCGGCCGCGCTCAAAAAAGCGCAGATAATTCGCATGATAGACCATGCCGGTAAAATCGGTGTCTTCATAATACACGCGAATGTTCAGCCAATGTTGGCCTTGCGCATCAAATGGCGGGGGAAGTGTCGTCATGACACCCTGCTAGCAAGTTGCACCGGGGCTGCGCTAGTGCCGGAAGTGACGCATGCCGGTCAACACCATGGCAAGGCCAGCTTCATCAGCGGCCGCAATCACGTCATCATCACGAATAGACCCGCCAGGCTGGATGATCGCGCTGGCGCCAGCGGCGGCAGCTGCGAGCATGCCGTCCGGGAATGGGAAAAAGGCGTCTGAGGCTGCTACACAACCGGTCGTTCGCAGCGTTTCGAAGGCTTCTTTTTCTTTCGCATCTTCGGCTTTGCGGGCCGCGATTCGGGCCGAATCAATCCGGCTCATCTGACCCGCGCCAATGCCGACCGTGGCCCGGTCCTTGGCGTAAACGATCGTATTGGATTTCACATGTTTCGCGACACGCCAGGCGAACAGCAAATCGTCTAATTGGGCATCGGTCGGTGCCAGCTTGGTGACGACTTTGAGATCGCGTTTGGCAATCCGACCAAAGTCGCGATCCTGCACCAAAAGACCGCCTGCAACCGTTTTGGCGAATGTACCAGGCGCTGACGGGTCGGGCAGGCCATCGGTCAGCAATAGACGCAGGTTCTTCTTCTTCTTGAACACCTCAATCGCGGCCTCATCAGCGCCTGGGGCGATAACGACTTCCGTAAAGATGGACGTAATTTCTGTAGCGGTCGCTTCATCGAGGGGGCGGTTCAGCGCCACGATACCGCCAAAGGCTGATGTCGAGTCGCAAGCCAGTGCCTCGCGATAGGCCTCGATGACGGAATCGCCAAGGGCGACACCGCACGGATTGGCATGTTTGATAATTGCGACGGCTGGCGTCTCATCGCCCAATTCGCCGATCAGTTCATAGGCGGCGTCCGTGTCATTGATGTTGTTATATGAGAGCGCCTTGCCCTGGACCTGGCGCGCAGTTGCAACGCCGGGGCGGCTTTCACCGGTCACATAGAACGCTGCCTTTTGATGAGGGTTTTCACCGTAACGCAGCTTTTCGTTAAGCTTGCCGCCCAGGCCGACCCAGTCGGGTGCGCGCTCGTCGAGCTGCGCGGCATACCATCCGGAAATCGCGGCGTCATAAGCTGCGGTGCGCGCATAGGTCTTAGCGGCCAGCTTGCGGGATGTGTCCCGGGACACGCGGCCACCTGTGCCGGCCATTTCAGCCAGGACGGCGTCGAGATCAGCGCCATCAGTACAGACGGAAACAGAATCGCCATTCTTCGCTGCGGCGCGCAGCATGGCCGGGCCGCCAATATCGATATTCTCTATACAGTCTTCAAACCCGGCGCCTGAAGCCACCGTGGCTTCGAACGGATACAGGTTGATATAGACCAAATCGATCGCTTCAATACCGTGTTTTTCGGCATCTGCCTGGTGCGCGGCATTGTCTCGCAAATACAGCAAGCCACCATGTACAGCCGGGTGAAGAGTCTTCACACGGCCATCCATCATTTCCGGATAACCGGTCAGATCCGCAACATCTTTGACGGCCAGACCTGCTTCTTTCAGAACGCGTGATGTGCCACCTGTTGAGACCAGTTCGATGCCAAAACCGACCAGAGCTTGCGCCCGTTCGACCAGACCCTCCTTGTCAGAAACAGAGATCAGAGCACGGCGAATTTTGGTCGAATGAGTCATATGGCGGCTTTCAGGCAGGTTGGGCTGACAGGACAGGCTGAATACGCTCGCCCGCGTATCACGAGTCCCGATCCCGTCAACGCGTCTGAATCACCTGGTCATCGCAAATATGTGGATTGTACGCCGGTACCAATTGACCGAGAATTTCCAAAGCATCACGTGAATGGCGGTTACCCGCCGCCTCGAGCAATGCCGCAAGCTGCGTTCTGAATTCCAGCGGTTCAGCGATTCGCGACCTCGGCGTGACCTTGTTCAGGCCATCAACGCCCGTGCTGATAAGGCGTTCATCCGCATAGGTCAGTTCTTCATGAAGTTTTTCGCCCGGTCGCAATCCGGTCGTATTAATTTTTATTTCCTGGTACGGCACCATGCCTTTCATTCGGATCATCGCTTCGGCCAATGTCCGGATCCGAATAGGATCGCCCATATCGAGAACATAAAGAGAGGCTTCTCCTGGTTTCCCATTGTGCGCTGTGCCGTGCAAAACCAGTGTGGCGGCTTCTTCAACAGTCATAAAGAAGCGCGAAACCTGATCATCGGTGAGCGTTAAAGGACCGCCCGCTGCAATCTGTCGCTCGAACAATGGAACGACTGAGCCGGACGATCCAAGCACATTGCCAAAGCGGACCATTGAGACGGCGAGCTGCGTGTTCTTGGCGCGATAGGCCAGCGCGAGTTCCGCCAGGCGTTTGGTGGCGCCCATGACATTGTCCGGATCGACGGCTTTATCTGTCGATATGAACACGAACCGTTCAAGTTCGCACTCTATGGCAACATCAATCGCGTTCACGGCGCCGCCGACATTTGTCAGAATCGCTTCGCATGGATTGAGTTCCATCAACGGGACATGTTTCAACGCCGCCGCATGTATCATAATTTCAGGGCGAGCCGTGCGAACGGCCTCAAGCAATCTCGTTTTATCCCGGACGTCGCCAATCTGTGCGTCTGAGTCGAACTCCGGAAACCGCTCGCGCAGAGTTAGATCGATTTCGTAGAGGTTGAATTCAGAGGCGTCGTATAAGGTTAAATGAGATACCCCCAAAGCGGCGCATTGTTCGACAAGCTCAGAGCCAATAGTACCGCCGGCGCCGGTCACGAAAACGCGTTTGCCAGAAAGCAGATTTTTCAATGGCTGGTCGCTGAGGACACGTTGCGGTCGCGCAAGAAGGTCCGCCGGGCGCACCTGTTGTAGGTGAAGACCCTCGCGATCTGATCCTAAGGCCATGACTTCGGATCCATGTTGGGTCGCGGTCTTCAGCACCCGTCTCATCGTTTCGTTCGTGCGAATGGTTCCCGCAACGGCGACCCATGGCGTTGCGTCATATCTAACGGCCAACAAATCCAGTGTTTTTCCGAGTTCATTCAGTCCGCCAAAGACGGTCGCCCCGCGAATGGCACGACCTGGTTCAGCGCCGTCTACTTCGATCAAGCCGAGTATTCTAACCGGTGCGCCGCCGAGCGTGGCTTGCAAATCGCGCAAAACATCGGCGGCTTCGGACGCATTCGCGACTAGAACTGCGGGCGGTGCGTCTGCCCGCACGCCGCGAAAGATCTGAAACGGTCGTCGGGTCGAGCGCGACAAGGCGATCATTCTGCCAAGGAAAAGCAAAGCCACCCAAATTCCGACGGCGATCGGCAAGCTTAATCTCGGAAATCCAACCAACCGGTTCCAGATGAATATTAAGGGTAGAAAGATAAGCGCGGTCAGCCCGACGGCCTGAATGATTCGAACCGCATCAGG
The DNA here is from genome assembly GCA_039030525.1 of Pseudomonadota bacterium. Classification (GTDB taxonomy): domain Bacteria; phylum Pseudomonadota; class Alphaproteobacteria; order Caulobacterales; family Hyphomonadaceae; genus Henriciella. The sequence continues at coordinate 24,582 of JBCCDZ010000003.1, forward strand.
CCAGCCGGAATGGCGCCAAACCTGCCGGTGCACGCGCAGCACAAAGAATGAGAACATCGCGGCGACAGAAAACGCGAATGCAGCCGTTAGGGCGGTCAGGAGCGCTGCTGGTGGCGCGCCATTGGTCGCCGACCAACGGATGTAAAGCGCGACAAGCATGGCGACGAACGCGGCACAGGCGTCGAGCCCTAAGGTCAACGCCATAGCTCGCTTTGCTTCGATTTCTGGCTTCATACGCTACCGACCTTCAAAAACGCCCACCGAATACAGTTCGGAGGCGACGACCCGTCACTGTTCGGACTGGCCTTTCCACTTAAGACGATTTGCTCGCTTCTTTCAATTATTCCTCTCCCCAAATAAATCGTCTCTTCTAACTTGGCTTTTGCGTGGCTTGATTTGAATCGCCACTTCACGCCAAGTTCGCTCTGCAGCACGATCGCTTCCCCAGTCATGATGGCAGTTACGGTCGGATGCAAATGAAACCTTAGTGCATAAACGATTGGCGCGTCATCTTCCGTCGCTCCTGCAGAAACGGGACGCGCGAGGGAGTCTTCACCAGTCAGGCGCCGACCATCGCCGGACATGAACAAGCGTCGACGGTGCAACAAACCGAATTCATGTTTGTAACCGCCATGCTGCGCATCCAGCCAGATCTCAGAATCCTCTTCAAGGCGTTTTGCGGAAATCCCTTCCGGACCCAATGGGTATTGCAGCCGCGTGTCTTCATTCGTGCCAAACCGCGATGAATCGGTCTCGCCCAGGATCAGGGTTGAGTGGGCGTTAGAGCGCCGCACCGCTGCCCGGAACGCGATATCGATCTCAGGGCTGCAGGCGCAGGATGTGATCAGGCGCGCTGGGCCATCATGTAACTCGAATCCGAGCGCGCCGGCATGAGCTTTGTCGCCGAATGGAGGCTCGGGCGCCGCGCCTGCATCGAGGACCAGAACGGTCGACCCTTTTTCAAGCTTGTGGAATCCGGATTTTGGCGCGACCGAAAATCGCCGCGGCGGTGTGGCCATATGCTCAAGCACAGCATCGACCGCTTCCGGCCAGCGCTCATCACCATCATGGAATGGCATCAGCGCATCATCACCCGCTTTGAAGAACGAGACCATGCCGCCAATCCGAGCAATCCAGCGTGATAGAAATTCCGGGACTTCGCGATCGCTGCGCGACAGCAAGTCATGAATGGTGATCAAATCCGCGAGGCAACTCAGCGCACGCGCCGGAGATCGACTGACATGGCCGCCATCTGGGAAGAATTGCGCTGTGCACTCGCTTTCGAGTCGCATTTCGGCATCATCCAGTCCTTTGCCGCGTCCAATGCTGAGCGCGTGCGCAACCGCCAGCGTACTGCCACGCCAGCGCGCCTTTGGCTCGAGCTCGCTATCGACCAGGGCCAGGACATGACGTGCCTGGCGTCCCAGTGCTTCAAGTCTGTGTTCACGTTTATCTTCGTCGCCGCTTTCAAACAGGGCAGCGCCGCAGCGCATCCAGTTCCAGACGCGATCGGCGGCGCAGCCAGTTCGCCAGGTAAAGCCGTCAAAACGGCCGAAATTCTCGATCCAGTCATCGACAAGTAACCGCGCGCGATCGGCGCCAGCATCGCCTTGTGTGAACAGGTCTGCCAGCCAATCAAACCGATGCAGTCGATTGGCATAATGCCGCGATGGCATGGCGCTGTGCCAAGGCGCGGCGCCATCGTCGATTTCGAGGCGATCCATGCCAATCCGCCAGACCCCGCGCATCAGCATTTGACCGCGTAATTCATCCGGCGGAATAATCTGGCGCATGTGCAGCCCAAAACCATCAGGCGTTGTGCCAGCAATGCGCATACGATGTACGGCTGAGACTTTTGCGTCTTCGCCCGGACGTCCAGCAAAGCGGTCCCACACAGCGGCATCTTCAGCGTCGCTGCGTTTGACTTTCAGAGATTCGGAAGACTTTGGTTCGCCCATACTCGTTTCCGAAGGTTAAATCGTCGCTCCGGCACGAAGCGCGGAGATGTTTTTCGCGTAATGGTCCGGTCCGCCTCGAAAGACAGCAGAGCCGGCAACGATCGCGGTCACGCCAGCCGAGATGGCTTTTGGCGCCGTTTCGGGGTTCACGCCGCCATCCACTTCCAAGATGATGTTCCGTCTGGTCTGGTCAATCTTCTGGCGCAGGAGTTCGATCTTTCTGAGCTGGCTGTCGATAAAGCTCTGGCCACCAAAGCCCGGATTCACAGACATCACCAAAATCAGGTCAATATCGTCGATCACCGGCTCGACAGCTTCGGCAGGTGTCCCCGGATTTAGCGCGATGCCCGGCCTCATGCCGGCAGCGCGAATAGCCTGCAGCGTTCGGTGCAAATGCGGTCCGGCCTCTGGATGGACGGTCAGGAAGTTCGCGCCGGCTTTCGCGAACGCGTCAATGTAAGGATCAACCGGCGCAATCATCAGATGCACATCAAATGGCTTGTCGGAATGCGGTCGAAGCTTTTCGATCACAGGCGGGCCAAAGGTCAGATTGGGCACGAAATGCCCATCCATCACGTCGACATGAATCATGTCTGCGCCCGCATCATCAATCCGGCGGATTTCTGCGCCGAGTTCTGCGAAGTCCGCCGAGAGAATCGACGGCGAAATTAACACCTCACTCATGCTGCAGGCCTAAAACGTAACCGCCGCCAGCACAAGGCTGACGGCGGTTGTCGCTGCTCTATTTCAGCAGAAGTGAAATTAGTAGGCCGGCGCGTACTGAACCGGCACGACATATGCGCCGTCCGGGCGGAACTCAACGTTCACAGGCTGCCCCGGCTGAATGTTTGCATCGGCAGGCTGAATGAAGGCTTTGACGTTGCCATCATCGAATTGAACGGTAATCGCCATGCCCTGTTGCGTGCCTGCAGCGGACCCGATCATATTGCCGGCAATGCCGCCTAATACGGCGCCGCCAATGGCACCAGCTGTGTTCGCTTTATCACCGCCGCCAAGCTCAGACCCGGCAATACCGCCAAGCACGGCACCCGTAGCCGTTCCGATAATCGAACGATCAGGCTTAATCGTAACGGCGCGAACACTCGTCACCACACCTGGCTTCACGGTAATGGCGTAGCCAACATCGCCTGGTCGAACTGTGTTAGCGCTCGAACCGGCTTGGCAACCTGCGACCGCCAGGGTCATGGCTGCAAACGCGCCGGCGAAAAGTTTCTTCGGTGCCTTACTGGCAGAAACAGTATGTGTCATTTGGGTGTGCTCCTTCCGCACGATATTAGACTGGCCATATCATGGCGCAGATCAGGTGAACTCCCTATGAACCTGAAAAGGCATGATTGGGGCAAAATCACCTGATTTTATGACAAATTTGTCAGGAATCGCGTTTCAAGCGTGAGATGTAGAAAGCATCATGCCCGAATTCACCGTTTGGTAGGGTTAAGACATCCCCAAGAGCGGTAAGGCTCGACTCAAATCCCTGGATTTCATCCGGTTTGATCGCATCGCGGTGGGCCTGCGCCTCTGCCAGAACATCATTCACCAAATCCACGCCCTCATGCGGGAGCGGTGAACACACGCAATAAATGACGGTTCCGCCAGGTTTCAGCATATTCAGGCTGGCGAGCAGCAATCGTTTTTGAATGCCTGGAAAGCGCGCGACATCTTCAGGTGTCTTGATCCAGACGCCTTCGGGGTGGCGGCGCAGCGTTCCCAGCGCAGAACAGGGGGCATCGAGCAGAATTTTTTCGACCGGCGCAGGCGGTGACCATTCGGTGGCGTCCGCCTGAGTGACGTCCACTTGTCCTTTAAAACCTGTTCGCCAGAGGTTTTGCTTGAGCCGTTTCAGCCGCGGCTTTGAACGATCAATGGCGGTGACCGATGCGCCCGTTGCCGCCAGCTGCATTGTCTTGCCGCCGGGCGCGGCGCAAATGTCCAGCACCGAGTCGCCGTCTCTCGCCTTGAGCAAGCGGGCTGGCAATGTAGCGGCAATATCTTGAATCCACCAATCGCCGGCGTCAAAGCCCGGAATTGACTCGATGGCTTGGGTTTCAATCTGAACCGAATGCCCGGCCACCACAGTACCACTCACTGCCGACGCCAGTGCCTGCGGGTCGCCGTTCTTGGGCGTCAGATAGGTAGCAGGCTGAATGGTTTGCGCGGCCGCCAAGGCGCCAGCGTCTTTGTTGCCGAGCCCTTCAACCGCGAGGGTTTGCAGCCAATCAGGCCACAGCGCGCCCATCGGCGCAGCGTCGAAGGCCTCGCGATTGGAGACAACCTTTCGTAATACGGCGTTTAGAAATCCGGTCGCACGCTGGGCGCGGGGCCAGAGTTTGGCGGCGGACACGGTTTCACCCACGACCGCATGATCTGGCGTCTCGAGCAGCCAAGCTTGCGCCGCGCCAATTCGCAAGAGTGCACGGGAAGGCGGCGGCGCAGTGTTTAATGGACGGTCTAGAAACGGTGCCAGGCCTAAGTCTATGCGTCCCAGCTGGCGCAAGGCGGCGCTGGCCATGGCGCGCGCAAAGCCGCGATCTGATCCATTCAGGTCGTCAAATGTTTCGGTTTGCGCGAGGGCTTCATCCAAAGTCCGTCGCTCTTCAAGCACCGTCATGATCAGCTGGGCTGCGGCAAGGCGCGCTTTGGCGCCGCTCACCCCCAGGGCCCTGCGGCGCGCCGCGGTTGCACGCTGGCTGGCTCGACGCCCATTTCCGCCGCCATGCGGCGCAGGGATTCAATTCGGTTTTGAGTCGCAGGATGCGTTGAAAACAGGCTGTCGCCCCGGCGGCCCGCTAATGGGTTCATAATGTACATGTGGGCCATAGCCGGGTTCTGCTCTGCGCGGCGATTAATGGTGGCGCGTGCACCGCGATCAATCTTGGCCAATGCCGAGGCGAGCCAAAGTGGGTTGCCACAAATCTCGGCACCGCGCTTGTCGGCTTCATATTCGCGCGATCGACTGATCGCCATTTGGACAAGTCCCGCCGCCATCGGCGCGAATATCATGATGGCGATGCCGGTGATTAAGCCACCCCGCTCGCGATTGGTGAAGAACAGCGCAAAATTGGCCAACATGCCGATCGCGCCCGCAATCGTCGCGGTGACGGTCATGGTCAGCGTGTCACGGTTCTGCACATGCGCCAATTCATGCGCCATGACGCCAGCGGTTTCCTCGCGTGATAACAGATTGAGCAACCCGGTGGTCGCCGCGACAGCGGCGTTTTGCGGATTGCGGCCCGTGGCAAAGGCATTCGGCTGCTCGGTCTCGATAATGTAGATTTTCGGTTCCGGCATACCAGCTGACTCTGCCAGAGCCTTGGTGTCATTGACGAAGGTGCGGATGACCGGGCTGCGATCCTGGATGTCGACCTCGCGGGCGCCTTGCATGCGCAAGACGATTTTATCGGCGTTCCAATAGGAAAACAGGTTCAGGCCGCCAGCGATCACGAACGCGATGCCCATACCCATAGCGCCGCCGACAAGATACCCAACTGTCATGAACAAGGCTGTCAAAGCAGCCAGTAACATAAACGTCTTGGTGGTCCCCATTTCAGGCGGCTCCTTGCAGATCAGGGTTGAAGGCTTAGGTTTTGACTTGGAAGATATATGGTTTGGTTAACAGATCCGGGAGTCTCATTTATGGTAGATGACAAAAACATCACAGATAGAAAAATGCCTCCCGCTGCGGAACGCGCGCTTGCCGAGGCGGCTGATCGTCGCGCTGAACAAGACGCCAAGGAAAAACAGCTGGATCAACAACGCACTGCGGAAAAGGGCGGCCCAGCTGAAGAACGCGTCCGTTTTGGGGATTGGGAAAAAGCCGGTCGCGCGGTTGATTTCTAGGCGCTGAACCTCCGGCGCCACGATCCAAAAAAGCTGTGAACAAAATTCCTGGTTGACTCATATCACGATATGTAATTAGGTAATTACATGATTACTAATGACGATATGGATCTGGTCTTTCACGCTTTGGCGCATCAAACGCGGCGGCGCATTCTTGATCTGGTGCGCGACCAGCCGGGGCAAGGGGTGGGCGAACTCGCCAAGGCCTTCGATGTCAGCCGGATTGCGATCATGAACCATCTTAAAGTGCTGCAGGAAGCCGGGCTTCTGATCAGTCAAAAGGACGGACGCTCTCGTCGGCTTTATCTCAATGCTATGCCGATCCAGGCCATTCATGAGCGCTGGATCGATTCCTTTAGCGAGGTCTGGGCCGACCGGCTGAGCTTTATCAAACAGGCGGCGGAACATGTCGCCAGGACAAACACCAAGCACAAAGAGGAGGGGGGAAATGACTGACACACCCAAATTTGCAGAAAAGTCGATTCACAGAACATATATCGAGGCGCCAATCGAAACCGTTTGGTCAATCCTGGTGGCAACCGACAAGCCATTGCCATTCTTCTTTGGCAGCATTTGTGACACCAAGGACGGCCTTAAGCCGGGCGTGAAAATGCGCATGGTTCACCCTAACCGGAAAATTGCCATGGTGGTTGGTGACGTACTCGTTTTTGAACCGCCGCATCGCTATAGCCACACGTTCAAGATGACCAATCTCAAAGATGACCCTTGCAAGGTGACCTATGAGTTGCGCGAAAAGGATGGCGGCACCGAATTTGACCTCATCATCGAGAACGCGATTGAAGGTAGCGATCTGCACAAGCAGATGATTGGCGGACAGGTCTTCATCGCCAAGAATTTGAAGAAACTGGCTGAAACGGGTCGTCCCGCCTTTAGCGGCACGATGGTCACGGTGATGGCGCCGCTTGTGGCACTGATGGCGAAAAAAGAACAAAGTATCGAGCATTGGCCGCTGGACGATGATGCGGTCCTAAAATTGGTGAAGGAGGGGTAATCCATGGCAAAGTCTCCAGAAGAGCTGGCGCAGACCATGATCGACAATCTGCCGGAGAAGACTGGCAAGTCGCTCACCGAGTGGCAGAAAGTTGTGGCGGCGAGTGGCGCTGAGAAGCATGGCGAGATGATGAAATTGCTGAAAGTCGAGCACGGCGTCTCGCATGGGTTTGCAAATCTGATCGCTCAAAAATGTGTCGGCAACCTTGATGTCAGTGACGATGACCTGGTTGCCAATCAGTATAAAGGCAAAGAGTCGCTCAAGCCGATCCATGACGCGATCATTGCTTATGTCAGCACCTATGGCAGCGACCTGGAAGTCTCACCCAAAAAGACCAGCGTCAGTTTGCGGCGCAAGAAGCAGTTCGCGCTGATACAACCGAGCACCAAAACGCGGATTGATCTTGGTATCAATCTCAAGGGCGTCGATCCGGTGGGGCGCCTGGAATCGATGACGGGGATGTGCACACACAAGATCAGACTGACCAATATGGATGAGTTTGATGGTGATGTGAAAGCCTGGCTCGATCAGGCGTTTGAGCGGGCGGGCTAATTCGCTGATGACTCGCGGCGTCCGGGCGCGCGGTCGCCGCCGCGGCGTTCGCGACCCTCTTCGGTCGGATTGCGGCGACTTTCTCCGCGCGGTCTCGGCGCTTTCAAATCAGCGACCAGAATA
>JBCCDZ010000004.1:0-30325 GCA_039030525.1 Pseudomonadota bacterium
AGCATTGCGGCCTGTTGATCATCCAATGTCAGCAGCAGCACATCGACATCGCCATCGGCGTCGAAATCATCGCAAATCACCCCGCGCCCTTGCTCAGTGTCACGCATGTTCGACGCGGGTGCCATATTTTCGAAAGACCCATCCGGATTAGACATCCACAATCGCGATGCGTCATCGACATAGTTGGAATTATTGGGATCCATGCCAACATCCCAGGCATTGGTTTGATAGATATCCAGACGGCCATCGGCATTGAAGTCAGCGAAGCAGGACCCCCATCCCCATCCGCCTTGGTCGACATCCGCCGCTTCGGTGGGGAATATGAAGTCACCGCCTGTATTCTGATATAGACGGTTGCCATCAATCGACGAGACAAACCAATCCATATCACCGTCGCCATCATAGTCGCCAATGGCTGAACCCATACCATTGGTGTCGGTGATCCTTGTTGGGTCTGTGATGTTCGTAAACGTGCCATCGCCGTCATTCAGAAAGACGCGCGAAGAGCCGAAATCGGCGACGCTCAGCAAATCCTGATCGCCGTCGCCGTCAATATCCGCGAAACCCGGCGCGAAAGTATAATCATGATCTTCGCCGAGAACGCCGCCGCTGCGATCGAGGCCGAGTTCGGAGGAAATACCGGCAGGCGCGCTCACGGCTGTGAATTCGATCTTGGTCAGCGTGCTATCATTGCGCCAGAGCGTTTCGGTTTCGCCGGGATTGTTCTGGTCGCGCGGTGTTCCCCAATGGGCCATGGCGAGGTCAAGATCGCCATCTCCATCATAGTCTCCCAGCGCCGCAGAGATCGTATAGGGCGAGGACATGAAATCGAAGCCCGAACCAGCTGTGACATTTGTATAGATCCCAGCGCCATCATTTTGGAAGACTTGCGACGGATCGCCTTCCAGCCCGCCGAGAAACAGGTCGAGGTCGCCATCGCCATCCAGATCCGCGAAAACGGGGCCGCTCTGACGGTAGGTCTCGGTTGCGGTCTTGGTAAAAGCGAGTCCGGCAGATGCGGCGTCTTCCGTGAAGCCCGAACCGCCTTGATTGAGATAAAGAAGATTGGGTCCTGAGTTGCCGGGAACAATCAACACGTCGAGATCGCCGTCATTATCTACATCGCCGACCGCGCCGCCTCCCGCGAACAGGCGGACCATCGTGTTTAAATCGTTTGAATAGCCAGATGCGTGAACCACGCCTCTAAGTACGGCCTGGTCATCGAAACGTGTCGGTGTCGCGGATTGTGCGGCAGGAGGAGGAGGCGGTGGCGGAGGTGGCGAAGCGCTTGGCGTCGTCGCGGGCGTTGAGCCGCTGCCCCCGCCGCCGCCGCATGCGGTAATGAAAAACAGTGCAAACAATGCATATGCATTCACCGAGTTTAGCATTCGACCTAATTCCCAATATTCCTCATTACTCATTATCGTAGGGGTTTAGCTCAGAGATGCCAAGCCCGGTTCAGTGCAGGTATTGAATACAAAATTATGCAAAACAGATAGAAGGGCTTGATCCAATCTGCGCGAGGGTGCAAGGGCTGGCGCCATGAAAATACTTGTTGTTGGTTCGGGCGGCCGCGAACACGCCCTGGCTTGGAAAATCGCGCAATCCGAAATTGTCGATGAAGTCTTATGTGTGCCGGGCAATCCAGGCATGGACGAGATCGGACCGTGTTTTGATGTTGATCCAACCGACTTGCACAAAATGCAGGAACTGGTTCTACAAGTCTCACCCGACCTGATTGTAATCGGACCGGAAGCCCCCCTGGCGGCGGGCTTGTCGGATGCGCTTCGTGCGCGTGGCTTCGATGTATTTGGCCCCAGCGAGAAAGCGGCTCAACTGGAAAGCTCTAAGGGCTTTTCCAAGGACATGATGAAAAAGCTGGATATCCCGACCGCTGCGTTTGGGCGGTTCACCGATCTGACCGAAGCGCTCGACTTTCTGGAGACGATGGACGCGCCTTATGTCATCAAGGCGGACGGACTGGCTGCGGGTAAGGGCGTCGTCATCTGTGATTCGCTCGAAGACGCCGAGAATGAAGTCGAAGCGATGATGACGGGCAAGTTTGGCGATGCGTCGACCGAAATCGTGATTGAAGAATTCATGGAAGGCGAAGAAGCCTCTATCTTCGTGCTGACCGATGGCGAAGGCGCGATTTACTTGCCGCCGGCCCAGGACCATAAGCGCGTTGGCGATGGTGATACCGGACTTAATACAGGCGGTATGGGGTCTTATGCGCCCGCACCGGTCGTCACTCCACGCATGATGGAGTTGGTTCAAACACTCATCGTAGAACCCCTTTTGTCGGGCATGGCGGAAGAGGAGATGCCGTATCAGGGCGTGCTTTACGTTGGAATCATGGTCACCGAATCTGGTCCGAAAGTGGTCGAGTTCAATGCGCGCTTTGGCGATCCCGAGTGCCAGGTGCTGATGGCTGGTTTGCCCGGAGACATCGTGCCGGCACTGCTGACCTGTGCGACAGGTGGCCTGGTACACGGCCATCGCGAGATTGCTGAAATGATGGGTGTCAATGACTTCCAGACCAGCGCTTGCGTGGTGATGGCGACAGAAGGGTATCCTGAATCCTATCCCAAGGGGTCGATCATTAACGGCGTCGCCGATGCGAATACCCTGGAACAGGTGACCGTGTTCCAGGCCGGAACCGATCGTGACAGTGATCAGAAACTGATTGCGATTGGCGGACGCGTTCTCGGCGTCACGGCGACAGGTTCTGATCTGCGCGATGCGGTCGACCGTGCATATGCCGGAATTGATAAAATTGATTGGCCTCAAGGCTTCAATCGCACGGATATTGGCTGGCGGGCCCTAAAATAGTGGCTGAGACGGACCTGTCCAAACTGCTCGCCACGCTGGAAGTGAAACAGCATGACGGCGTTTGGCGGTTTGAAACGATCTCGTCCGACGAGGCCTCCTGGGCTGAGCTGGTCAATCTTCGCCAGGTCCGTAACATCGCGATGCTGTTTCAGGAGAGTGAAGGCCTGACCGTGATCACGGCGGCAACCGACGAGACTCCAGAGCAAAATCAATGGGCGTGGCTCGAGCTGACCGTCTATTCTGACCTTCAAGCCGTAGGGTTTCTGGCTGAAGTGGCCCGTGCATTGTCAAACGCGGGTGTGCCGTGCAACGCCGTCGCCGCTTATCATCACGACCATATTTTCGTGCCCTGGGCACTTGCGGCGGATGCGAAAACGGCGATTGAAGCCCTTCGGGAGCAGGCCTAACCCTGCGTATATCTTGTCGCCGCCGTTGGCTCCGCTAAACAAGCACCATAGTCATTCACTCGCGGGAGGTGCGTAATGGTCCATAGTGGCAACGCGCAGGAAATGTTCACCGGCACAAAAGACGTCGCCGACACACACAAATTCGATGAAGCCAATCTTGAAGGCTGGATGGTGAAGAATGTCGAAGGCTTCGAAGGCCCTCTGACCGTCAAACAGTTCAAGGGCGGCCAATCCAATCCGACCTACAAACTTTTCGCGGGTGGAAAGACCTATGTCATGCGGCGCAAACCGCCTGGCAAATTGCTGCCGTCCGCACATGCTGTGGATCGTGAATTTCGAGTCATCGACGCGCTTTACCCGCTCGGTTTTCCGGTCGCACGACCCTACGGGCTTTGCATGGATGAAAGTGTCGTTGGGACGATATTCTATGTCATGGATTGCGTTGATGGCCGTATTCTGTGGGATGGCACGTTGCCTGACTTACAGCCCGCTGAACGGCGCGCCATTTATGAGGCCAAGGTCAAGACGTTCGCAGAATTGCACAATGTCGATTGGCGCGCGGCTGGCCTGGAAGGCTTCGGGAAAGAGTCCGACTATATTGCGCGCCAGACGCATCGCTGGACGAAGCAATATGTCGCCTCAGAGACCAAGAAAATTCCAGAAATGGATGCCCTGATTGATTGGCTGCCAAAGAATATTCCGGCGGGCGACATGACAACAATCGTGCATGGCGACTATCGCCTCGATAATATGGTCCTGCATCCAACTGAACCAAAGGTCATTGCTGTTCTGGATTGGGAGCTTTGTACGCTTGGTGATCCGCTCGCGGATTTCACCTATCACTTGATGAATTGGGTGATGCCAAGCTCTGATCCGTCGCGCGGTGCGTTGATCGATATTGAAGATATGAAAAACTACGGCATTCCGACCATGGAAGAATATACCGCGCTTTATTGTGAGCATACCGGCCGTGATGGCTTGCCGGAAGTGGACTTCTATTTCGCCTATAATGCGTTCCGGCTGGCTGCAATTTGCCAAGGTATTGTCGGGCGTGTCCGTGATGGCACGGCGTCGAACGCGGCCGCTGAGACAATGGAAGCCCGTGTTGCCCCGCTGGCGCAATTTGCGGCCGATTGTGCGCGTAAGGCTGGAATGGAAGGATGAGCTTCTCCACGCCAATCACCGAACAAGATGGCGTCTTGAGCGGCCCATTCCGCGCGCCGGCCAATATGTTGATCGAACAGGAATATGGCGGGCACAAATCCATCCACGATGATGCCGAAGCGGAGCGCTTGGGTTTTAGAGCTGGTCCAATCGAGGGCCCGACTCATTTCAGTCAGTTTGATCCATTGCTTGTGAAGCTCTGGGGCAAAGACTGGTTCGAGCGCGGCTGTATTTCCTGTCATTACAAGAACATGGTGGTCGAAGGCGAGCAGGTTCAGGCATTTGTAAAACCCGTTTCTGAGACGTGGGCAGACTGCTGGGCAGTGAAAGCGGACGGCACCGTGATTCTCGAAGCGTCGGCGACGCTGGGCCCTGCGCATGGTGAGACTTTGCTTGAAGCGCGAATGGCGCGGCTTCGCCCAGCGGGTGAATTGGTTATCCTGTCCGAATTGCAGGTTGGCATGACGGGTCAGGAAGATGAGCCTGTGGTCATGGCGGCCGACCAGAATATGGGCGCGCTCTATCCATTTTCTTTGACAGAAAAGCTTGCAAAAATTACTGAGCTTTCGCCCTGGTATCAGCGTGATGACGCATCGCCCTGGGGACGGGCCATCATTCCGACGGAGATGGTCAGCGTTCTGGCAGAGTATTCTGGTCGAAAAGCAGGCTTCCCAACCAAAGGCCCGGCGATCGGCTTATTCGCAGATTTGGAAATCCGTTATGTGAATGGTCCGCTCCTGGTTGGCGAGCCGTATCTTATCCGGCGCGAGATTGTGGCGCTGGCGCAAGGTCGACGCACCGAGAATTACTGGACGCGAACACGGATTTTCGATGCAACTGGAGAGACGCAAATGGCTGAGTCGCTGCTCAATCACGGCGTTCTGAAACACTCTTATGCGGATTATCCAAAGGAATTGCTGGCTTAGCAGTCAGCCGCCTCAAGCCGGGACTTGAAAACATACGTCTGGTCCGAGATTGGCTCGGTCACTCTTTTATAGACGTTATTGTTCGGATCATCCCAGCTCTGCGCGAACGCTTCCATACGAATGATCCGATCGCCGAGAAAGTCGCGAACATGGTTCGCATCGATCATGCCCCAATAGTCTTTGGGGTCGACCCGACAATCATACTCCATCGCGGCATCCATCATCTGATCGCTAATCGTTTGAATATATGCCACATCGACGTCCTGTCCGGTCAGATGGTCTTCCATATGTTGAGCCCCGCTGCGATGCATGACGAAGCCGAAATCATACCCGAGTTGCGCCGCCATCAGGGCCATAGGCGGTGGCGTCGCATCTTTTTTCAACCAGCCCCACCAGGTGCGGAATTCCATCATCGTAATGCCATGCACCGAGATGTGGGCCGTGTGGTGAATATGGACTTCGTCCAGACCTGGCAGGATCACCATGGCACACGCGGACATGCATTGTCCGGCAATCACGACAGGTTCACCGCGCGTGTCGAGAATGGTGCTCATGCCGCGTGCGGTGGCAACATTCCCGCCCGGACTGGTGATAATGATCCTGCTGGCCGCAGGCAGCGCGTTCAGCTTCAGAAATTGTTCCGGAAAAATCGCGGCATTGTAACAAATCACATCAGTGCCTTCGAGCATGGTGACACCTTCAGTGTCGAGGCACTGCTGCACCAATTGATCTGTTTCGGCATCAGGACGGTCAAACGTGATCGCCTCTTGTGCAACCGTGAAAGGTGACATCATCAAGCTGGCCAAACATGCCATTATCCACAACCGCATACGATCTCCTTCGTTCTGAAGCTAAGATGGTCGAAAACTTGGGCAAATCAAAGGCTAATTCATCCTGACACTTGCTCTCACGCAACCTGCTGTCCAAACTGCCGAGATTGGGAGACTAAAGTGAAACAGATATTCAAATGGGCCGCTGCTGCGGCGATTTCGTTAGCGGGCACGACCGCTGTTCAAGCACAAGAGAGCAAAACAGTGATTGAGGCAGGCCATGTTCTGGCTGTGCCGGGTGATGGTTATCTCAGGAACCGCACGATAACGATCGAGGATGGCAAGATCGTCAAGATTGAGCGCGGATATAAGTCTCAGCCGGATGGTGTGCGCGTTATCAATCTGCGTGATGCCTACGTTGTGCCTGGCTTGATAGATAGCCATGTCCACCTGACAAATGAGTTCTCGCCGACCTCAAGAATGAAAGCGCTCAGCGATTCAGACGTGGATGCGGCGCTTGATGGCGCGTCGCACGCGAAGACTACTCTCCTTGCAGGGTTCACGACCGTGCAGGATGTCGGCGGTCCAAATGAAGCGGTTTTCTCTCTGCGTGACGCGATCCGAGCGGGTAAAGTACCAGGCCCGCGCATCCGAGCGTCAGGCAGAGCAATTACGCCCAGTGGCGGCCATGGCGACGCGAATGGATTCTCGCCAGCGCTGACGCGCATCTTCACCGGACCGAACGCTTGTAATGGTGCAGATGATTGTCGCCGCGCGGTGCGAGAAACAATTCGATCGGGCGCTGATATTATCAAGATTACCGCGACAGGCGGCGTTCTTTCGAACACCAAGGCAGGTCTTGAGCAGCAATTTTTCGACGATGAAATCGCAGCCATTGTGGAAACTGCCGCCATGATGGGGCGCAAGGTAACAGCCCACGCGCACGGCAAAGGCGGTATCGAAGCAGCCTTGCGCAATGGCGTGCAATCCATCGAGCACGGGACATATCTCGACGACGACACGATCGAATTGTTCAAGCAAACCGGTGGGACTTTGGTGCCAACAGTTCTCGCTGGCGTCACCGTGACGGGATGGACCGATCAACCTTGGTTGCCCGAACCGTCTCGCGAAAAGGCCGCGATTGTCGGTCCGCTAATGCTCGACATGCTGAGCCGCGCGCGAGAAGGGGGCGTTAACATCGCATTCGGCACGGATACCGGCGTTTCAAAACACGGTGAGAATGCCGAAGAGTTCGAGCTTATGGTTCAAGCAGGGTTCGCACCTGAAGAGGCCATCCGTGCGGCGACCATCGTCGCAGCTGAACACATTGAAATGGCGGATGTGATTGGCACGCTCGAAGTTGGCAAGTTTGCGGACATGGTCGCCCTGAGAAATGACCCGCTTGAGAATGTATCCGCGTTGAAATCAGTGAGGGTGGTGATCAAGAACGGAGAAGAATTTCGGCCGTGATATCGACTTTCATGTTTGACCTCAGTAAAGCAGGGGCAAGGTGCTAATTTATTTGCATTAAACGGGGGCGTTAGATGCGATTGAGGCCGGAGAATCTGGTCGTTACGATGCTTGTTTGTCTCCTGGCGAGCTGCGGACCTTCCGCGGACCGTCAGGAGTCTCAAAATAGTGTCTGTGTCGAAATTCCCAACGGCCAGTATTTTCAGTTTATCGACGGTCGCCTGGTCTCCACCTCAAGCGTGCAAATCAGCGAACAAGAACGCCCACCGGAAACCGCGCGTCGCATCGGCGCGACGCTGGCCGGTATGGGCTATCCCTGGGTTACTCTACAATGGGACGGTCAGGTTGTTATCGTTTCCGGGTTGGCCTTGGATGACAACTCCAGATCAGATGCCTTCATTGCGACCAAATCCGCGTTTGAAGCCGATCCGGTGGCAGGCCCGCTGGTGCAGCGCGTGGTCAATAATATGGAGGTCCGCGATACAGAAGAGGCCATCGCAATCAGACTTACCGAAGAGCTGGTCGAAGAAGATGGTTTATCCTGGTTGCGGGTCATAATTGTCGGCAACGTCGCGACCTTGGAGGGCACGGCGTCATCGGCCCAGGAGAAAGAACTGGGTTATGGGGTGGGTCGGTCAACCGTACTCTCTGATCTGGACGCCAGCGCCATCGTCAATATCGTCGTCGATGCGATCCGTGTGGAGGGCAATGGCGAGCCGATAGGCTTGGCTTTGATGGATCTAAGATCAGAGGCAACCGTGTCAGAGTGCCAGGTCGCTTTCAATCAGGTTATGCAAGGTCGCGAGGTTGAGTTCGAGCCGAATGAGTCGATCGTCAAAAAGGTCAGCTCGCGTTTGCTTGATGCGGTCACCGGTGTGGCGCTCTTATGCGAGGCGCACGACATCGAGATTGCTGGTCATACCGGGCCTGAGGAATTCAATATCGATGCTCTGGAACTGTCACAGCGACGCGCATCTTCCGTGCGCGATTATCTCATGGCCTATGGCGTCGAGCCTGAGGCTCTGACGGCGCGCGGATACGGTAGCATTGGACCGATCCAGCCCGGCGTCGATGCCAATCTGGTCTTTCCGAACACGGCTTTTGTCGTCACTGCGCGAGACAGTTAGAATCTACAAACAAGCCCTTGATCGGCTGGCACAGTCGCTTCGACCGTGTCGCGCCAGGCCTGCTCAATGGCCGCAGGTCCATGAACTGGGGTGGGCGTTACAAATGCTTTCGACACCGGATAGAATGACACCAGATCAGCGCCTGTGCGCTTATCCAGTTCTCCGGCCGGCAATTCCTTGGCGCGATTGGCGGCATAGTCGGGGACAAAAAAGAATTCAGGTTGCGGTCCCGGCAGGTCCGAGACTGGTGCGCGTTTGTCTTCCCAATCTGTGGCCCCGATGACCAGGCTTCGGACCAGAGTGTCGCCGCAAGCTGTGTGCACGGCTTTGGTGAAATCAGGTCGACCAACAAAATCGACATAAGCGGTTTTCCCAGATGCCGAGAGACCGGCAATCGCGTCATATTCCATGACCTCGTCATAAAGACCGGTATTGTTGACGAATTGAACATTTCGCGGTGAGGTCACGCCGATCGTCTTGACGCCGCGACGTTGCAGGCTGTGGGCGGCTGCGATGGCGGTTTTTGACGATGCGCTGGAGATGACAGCGATATCAGGCTTCGGATCCCCTTCCATCAGGCTATCGCAAATCATCCAGCCTGTCAGATAAAGTGGGCGGAACAGCATTTGCTGATCTTCAGTGCCCTCGACATAAGCCGGGTCTGTATCGATGAAGCTGTAAAAATTGTAGATTGGCGCCAGGCCTTGGCGATGCGCAGCCGCATCAAAGAAGCCGCGCGGCGACGTCTTCATGGGCGTGACGACGAGATCTTCAGAGATCGGAAAATAGCCATACATTCTCTGACCTGCACTCACGCCCTCTGCTTTTGACTCCGCGACGGTCGCAAATCCCCAAACTGGCACACGTCCGAGATTTTCTGAGCCGCTTGGAAAGAAGTTCCAGTAATGCATCGGCGCCCCGCCGAAGGCGGCGTAGGTCACATTATTGGCCGTGAGGGCAAACGCATCGAGCGTCACCCGCACGTCGCCGTCTGCCAGAGGTGCGGTATCCGCGTCATTCCATTGAGTCTCACGCAGATTGGACTTGCTGATTAGGTGCTGCTTCGCCATGGCTGTCTCCTTTCGTGCCACTTTGAGCGGAGCACGATCTGGAATCAAGCTTGACGTCGGGCAGCCTAGTGCTGCGTGGGCGGCGCGATGCTCGCGGGTATGGCTTTGTCATGCGTCTGTAAATAGCGCTCCAGCGCAGAAAGCGCTTCGCGGGCCTCTTCGACAATATCGGGAGACTCGCTGCGAAAGAACTCAAACTCAGAACTGTCCGGAGCCGCTGTGCACGCGGTTTCGAGGTCTTTCAAAGCGCGCAACAGGACGGCAGTATGGAATGTCCAATGAGGATCTTTTGTTTTCATGATGATGCTCGATTCGTTTCAATCATCATGGGTAATGCAAAATAAGTATTCACTCAATCAAAAAGTGAAAATACTTAAATACATCAAAATAAAACCGTGCTTATATTTTATCTATGTCGCAATGCTCTCGATTTCATCCGCCAATCCGGTGAAAGACTCAGGCATGTCTGGAGAGGCGCTTTTCCAGCGAACGACCTCCATCAGCGATTGTGGCGGGACCGTATTTCCGTCGGTATCGGATATGCGCATCAGAGTATTGACGACAGCATGGGTGTTTCCTCGCCGTTTGAAGGCATGATTGAACGCGATATGCTGGTCAGACCAACCCTCGATTTCGCACATCATTTGAAACGCTTGCGGCGCTTTGAGCATGCGTGTGATCGTGCGTGTTTGGCCGCATATCTCCAACTGCCATTGATTGTCGCGTAGCGCTTTCGAAATACCGGTTCGGATTAGCAGATTGAGGCGTGCCAGATCGCTGAATGACAAATAGCGGCTATTGGTCATGTGCATGAACATGTCCTGGTCGGTGAACCAGACGCGATAATTCAGCGCATAAGAACGATCCAATGGCGCGATCTTGGCCGACAGCGACGCCAGTAACAGGACCCAAATTCGGCGAAAAAACAGATTCATGACGCGCCTCTACTGCTGCAGCCATCATTGGCTACGCGCGCCATAACTTGTCCAATTCCGCGGCGATTGCAAACGCCTTTCGAGCTGCGCCGCCGCCAATCCTCAATCCGATCATGGCAGATCCTTCCAAAGCCGACGGGTCCTCGCTGTCTCTGGCCCAACGGCTGCCAGCAACAAAACCCTCATCTAGAGATGAAAGAAAGGCTCCAAACTCTTCCTCTCGTCCATCCGCGAACAGCGGCAGCCAGATCAGAAATTGGGCCTTCGGCCATTTTCGCATCGCCCGCGGCACCCAGTTTGCCAGCGCGTCCATATCGGCTTCGGTCTCATAGCTCGGATCAAGCATGACGAGCATATTCTCCCCTCGGCGCGGTTGCAGGCGCAGGGCGCCGCGATAGCCGTCTTCCTTGCGAATCTGGACGCGTTGGTCCTTGTGCAGGGCTTGCGATAGAGCTTTGTGTTCGGCCGGGTGAAGCTCGAACAAAACAATGCGCGCCTGGTCTGGCAGGATTTGCGCCGCCAGGGCAGGCGAGCCTGGATAGGATGCGGGTCCCTTGCTTTGAACATGTTTCAGCCAGGGCTGCAGTGCATTTGGTGCGCGCGCTGCGTTCGGCATGGCCAGCACACCGCGTTTGGCTTCGCCCGTCTTTTGCGATTGCGCCCCATCAAGATCATAGAAGCCACGCGCTGCGTGGGTCTCGATGTAGAGCAAGGGACGGCTCGCCTCGGCTTCGCTTCTGAGCACAGCATGCAGGATGGCATGTTTCAGAACATCGGCCTGATTACCGGCATGGAATCCGTGCTGATAGGAAAGCAAGGTTTACGATCCCCGCTCAGCTAGCGACGCTTTGCGGATCGCCTCAAACTCGTTGCCAGGATACCAGGTTGGCCAATCGTCGGATTGCGCGATCTTGAGGCCGACTGTGTAAAGCGCCGTAACGTCTTCTTCCATGCCGGACAGGTCCCAATCTTCCGAATACTCATCCATGGGCTTGTGATAGCGCTGCGTGCGATACGCGTCTGCAACAGCTTTGCCATAGGCCACGCCGCCGTCGCGCGCATCTGTGCCGCCATCTGCATACAACATGGGTACGCCCTTTTTCGCGAAAGAGACATGATCCGAGCGATAAAAATATCCGGCTTGCGGGCTTGGGTCTGGCACAATCACGCGATCATTGGCTTCCAGATGATCGCGGAGCAAGTCTTCTAGTTCAGATGCGCCATATCCGACGACAATCATGTCCCTGGTACGGCCGGTTGGAAGCATTGCATCCATATTCAATCCTGCAACGATTTGGTTCATCGGCACGGTCGGATTCTCAGCATAGAATGCGGATCCCAATAGACCTGATTCTTCCAATGTCACCGCCAGAAACAGTGCGGAACGATCCAGGTCTTCCGACGCCATGGCTTCTGCGATTTCGATCAAGGCCGCGACCCCGGTTGCATTGTCGACGGCTCCATTGAAAATATCGTCGCGATAAAAATCCTGATTGGGTTCGCCTTCGCGTTCGCCGGTCTTTTTGCCAAGATGATCCCAGTGAGCGGTAAACAGCGTATATTCATCCGGCGCTGTATTACCCGGCAGCATGCCCACGACATTGCGAGATTCTGTCGTCGAAATGGATTGGCTCAAGGATCCGCTTGTTGTCAGCGCTCCCATATCGACCGGCCGGAAACCTTCCGCTTTCGCGTTCAGTTTCATCTCTGAAAAATCGAGCCCCGCCTCGGCAAACAATGAGCGTGCCGTCTCTTCAGAAATCCATGACTCAAATATAGTCCGGTCCGCACCTCCATCACTGCGCACCAGGTCTGCGAGGGCGCCAGACCAGGAATTCTCCACGACCTCCCAGCCATAAGAAGCCGGGGCAGTTTCGTGGACAACAATGGCGCCGGTCGCCCCTTGGCGGCCAGCTTCTTCAAACTTGTAAGTCCAGCGACCATAATAAGTCATGGCATTGCCCTTGAAGAGCTCATCCTGGCGCGCATAGCCGGGATCATTGACCAGCATGACCACGGTTTTACCTTCAACATCGAGGCCGGCATAATCGTTCCAGCCATATTCCGGGGCAACCACGCCATAGCCGACAAAGACCAATTCGGAGTCTTGCCAGGACGCTTCGTCACGATCCTGCTTTTTGGTCCACATCACCGCGTCATCGCGCAATGCCACCCGGAAGTCTTCGCCAGAGACACCGCCGGAGAAGCTCAGGCTTGAAGCATTCTCGTCGAGTGTCTGCTCGACCATGCCAACGGTTTGAAACCAGGTGCCATTGTCCCCCGCCGGTTGCAGACCAACGCGCTGCATCTCAGCCGCCAGCCAATCCGCGGTCTTTTCCCCGACTGGAGCACCGGGGGCACGACCTTCAAAGGCGTCATCGGACAGAATGGCGATACGCTGTCTCAAATCCTCAGCGCTGATCTCTGCATTTGTATTCACGGGCAGCGGTAGCACCAGCGCAGAATCACTCGTTTCGGTTTCCGCACTCGGTTCCGGCGTGATCGGATCAATCTCTTCAACGGTTTGGGTGCAAGCGGTTACGAGTGCCATGGCCGATGCGGCCAGCGTCAGACGGATCATTTGGTCGGTCCCTCATCATAGTCCTGTTTGTGCCACCGTTTGGCACAGGCATGCAAAGGCGACAAGCAGACGTCTGCGCCAGATCAGGCGTCAGGCAGCGGGATATAGTCGTCTTCACCCTCTGGCAGAGTGAAGGGTGTGTCTTTCCATCCGCCGTCTGCAGAAGCGGCCCAATCGGCCTTGGCTTGCGCCAGTCGTTCCTTGTCGGTGGCGACAAAGTTCCAGTCGATCAGTCGCGGCCCATCCATTTTCTGTCCACCGGCCAGCATGAATCGCGTACCCGCGATGACGGAGACCGGAATATCCTCACCCTCGCTCAGGATTGCCATTTGGCCCGCTTCGATGCGTTCACCCGCGATCTCGGCTTCCCCATCAGCGACATAAAGCGCGCGCTCTTGGGCTTCGCCACCGCCTATGACGAAGGTGGCGGCGTCGTCCGCATCCGCGCCGACATACCAGATACCCCAAGGAAACTCGACGGGTGCGCTATGACCAAACGCCGTCCCCGCCAGGACGCGGGCATGGGCGCCACCAAGATCGAATTCCGGCAATGTGTCCGCTGGATCATGCACAAAGTCCGGTGCGATCTCGGCATAGTCTTTCGGCAGGGCGACCCAGGTCTGAATGCCGTGCATGGCCTGTCCGGTTTCACGTTCTTCGTCCGGCGTACGTTCGGAATGGCAAATCCCGCGCCCGGCCGTCATCCAATTGACCGCGCCAGGTCGGATGACCAGATCATTGCCGAGGGTGTCCTTGTGGCGAATGGCGCCTTCATACAGGAAGGTGACCGTCGCCAGACCAATGTGAGGATGCGGACGCACGTCAAATCCTTTGCCGGGCGCATATTCAACCGGGCCAAAATGGTCGAAGAAAATGAACGGACCGACCATCTTTCGATTGTGAAACGGGAGTATACGACGAACCGTAAAGCCATCGCCGAGGTCTTTTTCTCGCGGTTTTATGATTTGCTCGATCAGCGAACTCATGCCTGAACTCCTTGCCTGGAAATGAATTGAGACTGAGATAGACTTATGAGCACTGATCTCCATGGTTTCGTAGACGACATCCGCGCATGTCAATTATGCAAGGCGGACATGGAACGCGCCCCGCGGCCAATCTTGCAGGTCTCTCAAACCGCCAAAATTCTCATCGCCGGACAGGCCCCCGGTAACCTGGCCATGGAATCCGGTCGACCATTTACGGATCCATCGGGCGTGCGATTGCGCGACTGGCTGCAACTGGATGAGAGCGACTTTTACGACCCGGCGAAAGTCGCCATCGTGCCCATGGGATTTTGCTTTCCGGGCTATGACAAGAATGGCGGCGATATTCCGCCGATGAAGCGCTGTGCTGAAACCTGGCATGCCGGTCTGTTCGAGCGGTTGCCACAAATCGAACTTAAAATCCTGATCGGCGGCTACGCGCAGCGTTGGCATATTGGCGATCAAATGGAAAAGACATTGACGGCGACGGTGCAAAAGTGGCGAGAGTTTCTAGAGCAGGGCGTCATCGTTACGCCACATCCGAGTTGGAGAAATAATGCATGGCTGAAGCGCAATCCCTGGTTCGAAACCGAGCTCTTGCCCGAATTGCGAAAACGAGTGCAATCCTTGCGCTCTTGATCGCTGTCTTCTTTGGGGTTCTCGGAGCGTGTGTGACACCGGCCACGCTCAAAGCTTTGGATTTGGAGACGCCTGCTATGCCTGAGCTTGATCCGACAAATAACCGCCTGATCAGTTTTGATGGCGCAGAACTTGGCCTAACTGTCTGGGACACGGATGCAGATCCAGACATTGTCATAGTCGGTGTTCACGGCATGAATGATTATGCCAATGCCTTCCATATGGCGGCCCCTTATTGGGCCGCACATGGGGTGAAAACATATGCTTATGACCAACGCGGCTTCGGGCGCTCATTCGGACGCGGCGAATGGCCGGACGAAGACTTGATGCGCGAAGATTTGCGAACGGTCATCCGGCTCGTGAAGGACCAACACCCGGATACCACACTCGCAGTGGTCGGGATCTCAATGGGCGGTGCTGTAACCATGTCCGCCTTTGGGTCGGATCGTCCGCCAGAGGGCGTCGACCGCGTGGTCTTCAGCGGCCCAGGCCTTCGCGGTTGGGGCTCTATTCCATTAGTCCAACGCGTCGCGCTATGGACCAGCGTCCGGGTTCGTCCCGGCTGGGTCGTGCGGCCCCCTCGCTTTGTTAAGATCGAGCCGAGCGATAATATCGAGATGTTGCGGCGCCTTTGGGCCGACCCGCTGGGGATCAAGACCAATAAGATCGAACAGGTTCATGGCGTTGTCAGCGTTATGGAAAGCGCGCATCAAGCTGCGCAAAAACTGCCCGCGAATGTCCCTATGCTCCTCACCTATGGCGCGAAGGATATTGTCATTCCTGAAAGTGGCGTACGACGAACGGCCAAGCAACTGCCAGATCACGTCCGAACAGCCTATTATCCCGATGGCTATCACATGCTGCTGCGCGACTTGCAGTCAGAGCTTGTTTTTGATGATGTTTTGACCTTTTTACGTGACCCGGATGCGCCATTACCGAGCAATGTTGGCGAAGTTCCCGGGCGAACATAAGACAGGTCATTGACCCAGCGAGAGGAAGCGTTACACCGCCGCTTTGTTTCACTTGCAACCATAGCCTGGGTTCCTGCCATGTTCGACAACGCATCCTTTGATGACCATGAAGGCGTTCATTTCTTCAGCGACAAGGATAGCGGTCTTCGCGCAGTAATCGCCATTCATTCGACAGCCATGGGACCATCATCGGGTGGCACGCGCATGTGGGACTATGCCAGCAACGATGCCATGCTCACAGACGTCCTGCGATTGAGCCAGGGCATGAGTTACAAGAATGCCATGGCGTCGATACCGCATGGCGGCGGTAAAGCGGTTATCTGGGGCAATTCCAAAACGGATAAATCCGAAGCGCTATTCAAGGCCTTTGGGCGCGCGGTGGATAGCTTGCAAGGTAATTATTGGACCGCTGAAGACGTCGGCATCGACACAGCAGATATTGAAATCGCAGCGACGCAAACGCGGTATGCCGCGGGGCTCACAACCGGGGCCGCTGCAAGTGGTGATCCATCTCCGATTACCGCGCTTGGCGTGTTCAAAGGTATCCAACAAACCGCAAAAAGAGCGTTTGGCAATAATGATCTCAACGGCAAGACTGTGGCGGTCCAGGGGGTTGGTTCGGTTGGCGGCTATACCGCGCTCCATCTTGCTGAAGCCGGCGCCAATCTTGTCATTACGGATATCGATCAAGAGGCGCTGACCGACATCTCCGCAAGGACAGGGGCCAAAATCGTCGCTCCGGATGAGATATATGATGTGGAAGCCGACATCTTCTCGCCAAACGCGCTCGGTGCGGTTATCAATGAGGAAACGCTCAAACGACTGAAAGTTAAAGTGATCGCGGGTGGCGCGAACAATCAGCTAAGAATTCCCGCAATGGGCGAGTTGGTCAGACGAGCAGGAATCTATTACGCGCCAGATTACGTCATTAATGGCGGCGGCATCATCAATGTCGCAGCCGAGATTTCAGGCGCTTACTCGCGTGACTGGGTCGACGCAAAACTTGAAACGCTGATTGAGACGCTGGGCGCGGTGCTGGATGATGCTTTGGCGTCTGGTCGTCCAACCAATGAGGTCGCTGACGAAATCGCCCGGGCGCGCATTGCGGCGGCCAAGCGGTAAGCCGTCTTTGTCCTAAAGCGCTGGTTGGATTGGTCCGTCTGCGCGTCCATGCACGAACTGATCGACATGATCATTGCCGCTTTCATCAATCATGCTGGCCGGACCGCGCCAGATGATCTTGCCTTCAAACAGCATCGCAATCTCATCCGCGATCTTGCGCGCGCTCGCCATGTCATGCGTGATCGAAACGGCTGCTGCGCCAAGCGCTTTGGTTTGTTCCACAATCAGATCATTGATCGCATCAGCCGTGATCGGATCAAGCCCGGTCGTCGGCTCATCGAAGAAGATAAGATCAGGTTTTGAGACAATTGCCCGCGCCAGGCCGACGCGCTTCTGCATGCCGCCGGAAATTTCCGCTGGTGTGAGGTCGGCCACGTCTGAGCCAAGCCGGACCTGTTTCAGGGTTTCGATGGCCCGTTCTTTCGCGTCTTTGCGCTTCATGCCGTCGGCGTTTAGCAAGCGGAAGGCGATGTTTTCCCAGACGGTCAAACTGTCAAACAGTGCGGCGGATTGGAACAACATGCCAATGCGGGCGCGCATGGCGTCGCGCGTCTTGCCCTGATCATGTGTCACATCTTCGCCGTTAAAGATGATCTCGCCAGCATCTGGCGTCATCAGGCCAAGTGCATTTTTCAGCATGACCGATTTGCCAGATCCGGATCCGCCAAGAACGACCAGGGACTTGCCTGGAGAGACATCGACATTGACGCCTTTGAGCACTTGTTTTGGCCCGAACGATTTATGCACGTCTTTGAGTTCTAGAAGCGGTCCGTTGCTCATGATCCAAAATCCACGAGTATTGTTGAAATCAGGTAGTTGAAGGCGAGGATCAAAACCGCCGCGCCAACCATGGCAAAGGTCGCTGCGCGGCCGACGCCTGTCGCCCCGGCGCTGGATTTATCGCCATGATAACACCCAAGGATCGCAATCACGCCGCCGAATACGACGGCCTTGATCAGACCCACAGTGACATCCTGCCAGGTCAGGAAGTCCATTGTGTTGCGCAAATAGGTGGTCGAATCGAAGCCCAGCCCCAATGTGCTGACGGCCCAGCCCCCCATAACGCCGATCACATCGGCAATCAGGACAAGCATTGGTAGGGTCAGAATGCCGGCCAGGAAGCGCGGGGCGTACAAATATCGGAACGGGTTGGCGCTCAGCGTTTTCAGCGCATCAATCTGCTCGGTCACGCGCATCGCACCGATTTCGGCCGCAATCCCGGCCGACACGCGACCCGCCAGCATCAAGCCGGTTATGGTGACGCCGAGCTCTCGCGTAATGCCCAAAACCACAATGTTCGGGACAAATTGTTCAGCGCCGAACCGGCTGCCGCCCGAGTAGATATTCAGAGCCAGTGCAGCGCCGATAAAGATGGCGGACAGGCCCACGACAGGCAGGCTGTAAAATCCAATTGCGACCATCTGCCGGATGATTTGCGATACATACCAACGCGGACTGAAACTGGCGCCAATCGTCTTGCCGGTAAAAATCGACAGGCGGCCAACTTCGCCGAGCATGCCAAGCGTGGCACTGCCGAGCCATTGGAGAGGGTTCGGGAATCCCGATTTAGGTTTCGTATATGCGTTTGACACGGGGCGTGAGTCCTGTGGTGAGTTCGTATCCAATTGTGCCCGCAAGGGCGGCTTGTTCTTCTAACGGTGCGTCTGGCCCGATCAATTGGGCATAAACACCAGGGCGCGCAAGATCTGCGGCGTCTGAGACATCAATTGTAATCAAATCCATCGAAACCCGGCCGAGAATAGGGCAGCGACACTGTCCCAGTGTCGCAAACCCCTTATTCGAGGCAGATCTCGGAAACCCGTCACCATAGCCAATCGCGAGGGTGGCCACCAGTGTCGGTTTTTCGCCGCGCCAGGTTGCATTATAGCCAACCGTCTCGCCGGTCTCGATCTGTCGAACCTGCAAGATTGGCGCGGACAATGTCATGCCGGGCTTTAATTGTGTCCCGTCTGGCGCCGCTCCGCCGCCATAAAGCGCGATACCAGGCCGCGACAGTGCGTGATGATAGTCTGCTCCTAACCAAACACCGCCTGAATTTGCCAGACTGATTGGCACGCCGGGAAACGCTGAAGTGACAGAGTCCAGCAATTTGGCTTGATGGACATTCATCGTCGCCTGGGCGTCTTCCGCACAAGCGAGGTGCGACATGATCAGGATCGGCGCCTGCGCCTCACTTGCTGAAGCGATTTCCGCGGCATCCGCCATGGGCAAGCCGAGACGGTTCATGCCCGTATCAAAATGCAGCGCAAATCCGCGCGGCATTTTCACCCCGTCGACCAGCCAGTCGGCCATAGTTCGGAACTGAAAGCTGGAATTGATGACCGGGATCAGGGCGTTTTCACGATATAGCGCTTCCTCGTCAGGTGAGGGGCCATTGAGCACGTAAATGTTTGGATGGCTGCCCAGTGTCGCGCGGGTCACCTCGGCTTCGTGTCCATGCGCGACGAAGAAATGATCGCAGCCAGCATCATGCAGGGTTTCAGCGACTTGCGTCAGTCCATGGCCATATGCGTCGGCTTTGATAACGGCCCCGGTGACACCGCTAGATTGCGCCGCCTGTAGCGTGCGCCAATTGTCGGCAATATTGGCCAAATGGATATGGGCGCGCGGTCGAAGGCTCATCTGGGCCGAATTACAGCGCTTTGCGGCAGATGTAAGGCCTATTCGTCAAAACCATCCGCCGGGGCTCGGGCGAGGTTGCCAAAGCGCGTGACATTGGCATCGAATGACAGAACGACTTTGCCAATTGGACCATGCCGTTGTTTGCCGAGAATGACTTCGGCCGTGCCATAGACTTCATCCATACGTTGACGCCAGGATGCCCATTTATCGGTCGCCGCAGGATCACCGCCATCTGCCTGCGGCTCGGTGCGCTCGAGATAATAGCTTTCACGATAGACGAACATCACGACATCCGCATCTTGCTCGATCGAGCCAGATTCGCGCAAATCTGACAGTTGCGGACGTTTATCGTCGCGCTGCTCGACCTGGCGTGACAACTGCGACAGGGCGATGACCGGCACGTTCAACTCTTTTGCCAGCGCTTTCAGAGTTGTGGTGATCTGCGTCACTTCCTGCACCCGATTGACGTCCGACTTACCGGACGTACCGGTCAGCAGCTGCAAATAGTCGATGATGATCAGATCGACGCCCTGGGCGCGATGCAGGCGGCGGGCGCGCGCCGCAAGCTGGCTGACGGATATACCACCCTGATCGTCGATATAGAGTGGCAGGTTCTGTAACTCTTCGGTGCCTTCGCGGAGGGTTTCGAAATCATGCTTGTCGAGATCACCCTGGCGGATCTTGTGGGCGTTGATGCTGGTGCGCTCGGCTAGGATCCGCGTCGCCAATTGTTCGGATGACATTTCAAGCGAGAAGAACGCGACTTTGCCGCCTTCAATCGTCTTGGTCGATCCATCTTCTTGTTTTTCGCCGCGATAATCCGCCGCGACATTGTAAGCGATATTGGTGACCAGCGACGTCTTCCCCATCGACGGACGCCCGGCAAGAACGATCAGGTCCGACTTGTGTAGACCCCCCATTTTATGGTCGAGATCATCCAGGCGTGTCGCAATCCCGGCAATCTTGCCTTCGCGTTTGAACGCCGCTTCAGCCATTTGCAGGGATTCTGTCAGCGCATCCGAGAACGTGGCAAATCCACGCCCCGTCGATCCACGTTCCGCCAGCGAAAAGAGTTCGCGTTCAGCAAGTTCGATCTGCTGTGAGCCATCGACATCGCGATCATGATGCTGCGCGCGTGACTGCACGCCGGCACCAATATTGATCAATTCACGTCGTAGCGCGAGATCGCGAATGATCCGGGCATAGTCCTGAACTTCCGGGCCAAAAGCGGCGCTATCGAGCAAGTCAGCAAGATATTGCGCGCCGCCAATCTGGGTCAGCCGCTCGTCTTTTTCGAACTGTTCGCGCAAAGTGACGCCATCAGCAACGCGTCCGTTCTGGATCAACATTTGGCAGGCTTCGAATATTTCCTGATGCGCGGGCGCATAGAAATCGAGCGGCCGCAAAATGTCAGACACACGCTGAAACGCGTTATTGTCATACAGGATCGAGCCGATCACAGCGGCTTCCGCCGACAGATTGTGCGGCAGATCCGGGCCAGATTCTTCTGGCGAGTGGAGGGGGGCGATGGCATTACTCATCGCGTCCTATTAACCAAGTTCGTGTTTCTTGGGCAGCCCTTGATGGCATGAAACCCCCGCAAATTTGCAGACTTGTCCACAAGGATTGATTCGCGGCCTAATTTGTCGGTCGACAGTTTGATCTGAGCTTGGTCATGGCGCCTGCAAATTCACGCCCCATCCGCAAATAGCTTTCAGCGGTGTAATGCCAGCCATCATCTGAATGGGTATAGTTTTCCGTCTCAGTGAAATGAGCAGCACAGGCATCTTTGGCGACGAAGGCGCGCTGCGCGGCATGGACCAGATCAATGAATGGCATCATCGGGCCGCCGTCATTCATTCTGGAATCTGTGATTTTACCAATGACCAGCGGTAAAGTCGGATCCTCGAACGTATGCCGTAAATGATGCATGAGATTGTCGAGGTTGAGATAGTAAGCGGCGGCTGAGTGCCGTTCGATCGCGTCGCCTTCACCTTGCATCCATAGCATACCGGCCGGAATCAACCGGTCCCGTAAGCCGTCACCATCAATGTCTGGCTGGGCCATCGCGGTGTTGATTGTGCGAACTGCAAAGTCATACTGATTTAGGCCGTTTTTGTCGCGGTAGTCCGGCATCCAATTGCCGCCATGTGATGCCCCCACGGCGAGGCTGGAGCCGCTGCGGGCATATTTGATGAGCGCGATGTTCTGTTCAGGGTTGAGTTGCTGCATCTCACGCGCGAAGGTGAGTTCAGGCCCGAAATAATCACTCAATCGGTTTCGTTTGCCGTCTGATCCAAACTCTTTGCCGAATCCGGGCGACAAGGATTGCCACAGTCCGAGGCCGCCTTTTGGATTATGATCATAAGGCATATTGCCCATGAAAATCGGAATCTCGGTTTGGACACCCTGCAACGCGTCTGGCAGATCCTGAATAGAGGCATATCCTTCCATGTTGGACTGCCCGCCTAGAAAATAGACATGGTAGGTCGTGCCGCCATCCCGAACGTCTGGTGTCGGCGCGGCGCAAGCCGCAGTGGCCGAGAGAATAAACAGTGCGATAATTCTCAACATATCTTGGCGTTTTCTCCTTCGATACGACGACACCTGAACGCAAAAGGCTGCATCATCATCTCAATCCGTTTGCTCATGGTACATTACTGATACGGTTAGGACACGAGAAGACCTAGCCTTTCAAATTTGATGCGTTATGTAGCGGCCTTCGCGCGCAAAAACCCCCATCAAGCGGAACCATTCTCTGATGAGCCAGGCCTCATTGCTCTCCAGTCTTTCCAGCCCTGCGGCGGTGTTTGGTGCACCATTCGGGCTTGACCTGCTTCGTCTGATTGAAGCGTTGGAAGCGCGCGGAAGCGCAGCGCTCTACGTTGCCCGCGATGACAAGCAAGCTGCGACGGCGATGAAACTGGCGCAATTCTATCGCCCGGCACTGGATATTGTTCGGCTCCCAGGCTGGGATGTCTTGCCATATGATCGTGTCAGTCCATCGCCCGCGGTCGCCGCCGCGCGGTGTGCGGCTTTGGCGCAGCTGTCCCAGCGGGCCGCAAATGCTGAACCCTGTCTGGTGGTTACAACGGCCAGTTCTCTGGTGCAGCGCGTGCCACCCCGCGCGACCATGCGGGCGAGTTCGCTCTCGGTGTATACAGGTGGACGTATCCAGCAGGACGATTTGTCATCCTACCTGTCTGTCAACGGCTATGTCCGCGTCGCGTCGGTTTCTGAAAAAGGCGAATATTCCATTCGCGGCGGTAAGATTGATATCTTTCCGCCCACCGGCGACGAACCCGTTCGCCTCGATCTGTTCGGGGATGAGATTGAGACCATCAAAGCGTTCGATCCTGAAACTCAGATCTCTACTCGAACCCTGACCCGCGTCTCTCTGGCGCCGGTCTCTGAGATTCTGTTTAACGAGCAAACGCTTAGTCTGTTCCGTGAACGCTATCTTGCAGAACTTGGGTCTCCGGTCGGCGACCCAATGTATGAAGCGGCGCGGGCCGAAATCCGGCGTGGCGGGATCGAAGGCTGGGTGCCTTTATTCCATGCGCAGCTTGATACCGTGTTCGACTATATTGGGCCGGATGCCTTGATCGGGCTTGGCGCTTTGTCGGCAGAAGCCGCAAGCGAGCGCCTTTCGCAAGCGAATGATTATTACGCGGCGCGGCTGGAAGCGGC
Organism: Pseudomonadota bacterium; assembly: GCA_039030525.1. GTDB lineage: Bacteria > Pseudomonadota > Alphaproteobacteria > Caulobacterales > Hyphomonadaceae > Henriciella. The sequence goes on from JBCCDZ010000004.1 coordinate 23,331, forward strand.
GGGCGAAGACCGTCAGGCGCGCGTCTTGTCGCCGGACAATCTCTATCTCACAGATGGGGAATTATCGGCGGCTTTGGGATCGCGGGGCGTGGCGCGCTTTCATGACGGGCAGGGCGATGGCGGGCTAAACATGCAAGGGCTGCAAGGCCGTGATTTTGCCCCAGAGCGCGCACAGCCTGAAATAAACATATTCGAGGTTGCCGCTGCCCACGCCAAAGCTTTGAAAGACAGCGGAAAGGCCGTTGTTTTCGCGGCTTGGACGGATGGTTCGGCGAGCCGTCTGGAAGGGGTGCTGGAAGATCATGGCTTGCCAGATGCGACGCGCGTTTATTCACTCGACGCGGCGCGTCAGGCTGAGATCGCAATATGTGAACTGCCTTTAGAGCATGGTTTTGAAACCGATGATCTCGTCCTTATCGGCGAGCCAGACATTCTTGGCGATCGTCTGGCGGCGCCGCGTCGCAAACGTAAGGCGGCAAATTTCATCGCCGAGGCTGGCAGCCTAAACCCAGGCGATCTGGTGGTCCATGTCGATCATGGCGTCGGGCGCTATGAAGGCCTGAAGACGCTGGACCTGGCAGGGGCCGCGCATGATTGTCTTGAGCTCGGCTATACCAAAGGCGACAAAGTCTATCTGCCGGTCGAGAATATCGACCTGATCAGTCGATATGGCAGCGAAGACGCCGAGAGTGCCATCGACTCCCTGGGCGGGGTTGGCTGGCAGACCCGCAAAGCCAGGGCGAAGAAGAAAATCCTCGAAATGGCCGCCGAATTAATGGCCATCGCGGCGGCGCGAGAGATGAAGAAGGCCGATGCCGTGGTCACTGGCGACGGCCTGTATGAGGAGTTCGCGGCTCGTTTCCCTTATGAAGAAACCGACGATCAATTGAACGCGATTGAAGACGCGCTCGGCGATCTCTCATCCGGAAAGCCGATGGATCGCTTGGTCTGCGGAGATGTCGGCTTTGGCAAAACCGAAGTGGCCCTGCGCGCCGCCTTTGTTGCGGCCATGGGCGGGCAACAAGTCGCGGTAATCGCGCCAACCACGCTGTTGGCGAGACAGCATTATAACACATTCGTAGAGCGCTTCTCTGGGTGGCCGTTGCAAGTACGACCGCTGTCGAGATTTGTCTCTGCCAAGGATGCCAGCGAAACCAAGGCGGGCATGGCGGCGGGCACGGTGGATGTGGTGATTGGCACGCACGCGCTGCTTGCCAAAAATGTCGAATTCAAACGCCTCGGCTTGCTTGTTGTAGATGAAGAGCAGCGCTTTGGGGTAAAACACAAAGAGCGTCTGAAAGAACTGAAAGCGGATGTGCATGTCCTGACCCTGTCTGCGACGCCAATTCCACGCACTCTGCAAATGGCACTGACCGGCATTCGCGATCTCTCCATCATTGCGACGCCGCCGGTCGATCGTTTGGCGGTGCGGACTTATGTGACCGAGTTCGATGCCGTGACGGTTCGGGAAGCATTGCTGCGCGAGAAGTATCGCGGCGGGCAAAGCTATTATGTCGCGCCGCGGATTACCGATCTGGATTATCTGGAAAACTTTCTGAAAGCGAACGTGCCGGAAGTAAAATTCTGTGTCGCGCATGGCCAGATGCCAGCTGGCGAACTCGAAGATCTGATGACCGCCTTTTATGAAGGCGGATATGACGTCTTGCTGTCGACGACGATTGTCGAAAGTGGCCTTGATATTCCCCGCGCCAATACGCTGGTCATCCATAAATCGGATCGCTTTGGTCTGGCGCAGCTTTACCAGTTGCGCGGTCGTGTCGGACGCTCGAAACTTCGCGCTTACGCGTATCTGACGACACCTGCAGATCGTGTTATCTCGCCGTCTGCCGAGCGGCGTTTGCGCGTCTTGCAGTCGCTTGACAGTCTTGGCGCCGGGTTCCAATTGGCCAGCCACGATCTGGACATGCGCGGCGGCGGCAACCTGCTTGGGGATCAGCAATCCGGACATGTGAAAGAGGTCGGGGTCGAGCTTTATCAGCAAATGTTGGAAGACGCCGTCAAGGCGCTGCAATCGGGATCGAACACGGCGGATGAAGTCGCCGATGAGTGGTCGCCGCAAATCAATCTTGGCATGTCTGTGCTGATCCCGGATGGCTATGTCGAGGATCTTGGCGTGCGCCTCGGACTCTATCGCCGGCTCGCGGATTTAACCACGGAACAAGAACGTGAAGCTTTCGCGGCTGAACTGATTGATCGGTTCGGACCCTTGCCTGCAGAAACCAAACAGCTCCTGGAAGTGACCGCTGTGAAAGTGGCTTGTAAATCACTCGGGATCGCCAAACTGGATGCCGGGCCAAAAGGCGTCGTGGTGACGTTCCGGGATGATACGCGCGTCGACCCTGCGCAGCTAATGATGTTGGTCCGCTCACGTCCTGGCAAAATGAAATTGCGCCCGGACAGCAAGCTCGTTGTCATGGGCGTACCAGCAGATGCTGCACCACGTATGAACGCGGTAAAAGGTCTGCTAAAAGAATTGACCGCAACCGCGTCTGAATTGGCTTAAGCCGAGCGCCGTTTGGACAGTGTTGTTTTGGCAGTTAGCCCGCCGAGCAATGTCTTCAAAGTGTGAAACTGTCGCCGTTCGATCACGCGCCATTCGGTTGGTTGCTCAAGGGCTGTCTCAATGCGACGCGCCAGAACGACCGCGCCGCGATACTGGGTGTCGGGTAGGGTCACACAGATATGATTATTGTCGAGCCGCGCTGCGAGATCTGTATCGCGCAACAAGGATTTGATTTTACCTGCCATGTGTCTGAGGTCGATTGTGCTCGGAATATCGATCGCGATGAGTGACAAGGACGTGGCCAGACGATCGGCTTGGGCCATCTGGGCTTCGACATGCGATTCCAGATACTCGCGCGAGACCAAACCCGTAACCGGATCCTGAGCGCTTGAGGACAATCCATAAGATGGCTCCGTCGCCAGCTCGGTTTCGGCGCAGATCGCCTGCAAGCGCGAGGCGACGAAATCGAGATCGGTCGAAAGATCAACAATCTGATCTGCGGTCCCGATGGCATCTCCCAGCTTATTGGACAGATCAGGGCGCAGAAGTAAGACGATTTGCGGCGGCTGCGCGAATTGCAAATGATTGATCGTGCGCAGCAGTTTGGCCGCCTCATCGTCCGGTTCTGCCGGACAGAGGACAATTGTCTGAAACGCGCCGCTGACCAGATAGTCTTCAGCGGTGAGGCGTGAAATTGCAGCGACCAGGCTGATGTCGCGGTTCGCGAGGCTGGCCTTGATGGCGTTTAGAAACGGCGCGTCATGGCCAAGCCACAGCACTCTCGATTTTTGACGCGCTGGCGTGCTGGGCGTGGCCGATCCAAATTTTTCAGAGGTTCGAGCCCGCAACTGGATTTCTCGTTTGCGCTGATGCTCGCGCTGGCGAATCGCTAGGCGTGCTCGAAGTGTGGCGATCTGGGCAATGTCTGTGAGGTGGATTTCACTTCGGTTTGGCGCCTGTTCCTGTTTGCCAATGGTTACGAAAAGCCGACCATCAGCGACGTCAAAGTCAAAATCACGGGTCAGCAAGTCAATGAAAGCGGGCGCGGAATCTGGCGGCAAATAGGATCCTCGGACCGGAACAGGGCGAATACCCGCCTGGCGCAAACGCGCCTGCAGCATTTCCAGCCGCGGGCTTTCCGACACGACATGAATCACCGGGGCGTCAAAACTCTGCTCGCTAAACATCTTCCAAGTCCCTTTAGTCGACGTAGGGTTAGCCTTTTCTTTGCGCGCTTGAGTCTTAAGGTCTGGTTGATCTTAGAGGTTTTTTGGACCCGACAATGAGGGAGAGACATATGGCGCAGGGGCCTTTGGCAGGTGTCAAAATCGTGGAATTCGCTGGAATTGGTCCTGGACCGTTTTGCGGCATGCTGCTCAGCGATATGGGGGCAGACGTTGTGCGCATCGATCGCGCCGGCAAGCCACGGCCCGGAAACCCGGCCGATGTGATGAGCCGCGGCCGTCGATCGATTGCCTTGAATCTCAAGGATGAAGCCGATCGCGAGATCGCGCTGCAATTGCTTGAAAAAGCGGACGGTCTGATCGAAGGGTTCCGCCCTGGCGTTATGGAACGCAATGGGCTCGGACCAGACGTCGTCCTCGCGCGGAATTCCAAGCTCGTTTACGGACGGATGACCGGCTGGGGTCAGCATGGCGCGCTCAGTCATTCAGCTGGACATGATCTCAACTATATCGCGATTACCGGGGCACTTCACGCCATGGGCGAGGGCGATGGCCGGCCGCGCCCGCCGCTCAACCTGATTGGCGATTATGGCGGCGGCGCATTGTATCTGGCTATGGGCGTCCTGGCGGCGATCATCAACGTAAAGAATGGCGGCGATGGGCAGGTGATCGATTGTGCGATGTCAGACGGCGCTGCGTCTCTCGCCACCATGTTCTACGGCATGCGAGCCATGGGCATGTGGACCGACGATCGTGAGGCCAATTTGCTGGATGGCGGCGCGCATTTCTACGACACGTATGAATGCTCTGATGGAAAGTGGGTGTCGATTGGATCGATCGAACCGCAATTCTACGCGCTATTGCTCGAGAAAGCCGACCTGACCGACCCGGACTTTCAAGCTCAAATGGATCGCTCCAAATGGCCGAGTTTGAAAGCAAAATTGATGGCCGTCATCAAAACCAAGACGCGCGATGAATGGTGCGAAATCATGGAAGGGACAGACATTTGCTTCGCGCCGGTTCTGTCTATGGCGGAAGCCCCGACCTACAAGCACAATACCGATCGCGGAACGTTTGAGACCATAGATGGCGTTGTGCAGCCTGGACCTGCGCCTCGTTTCTCGAAAACGCCGGGTGCTATCCAAGGCAAACCCGCTGGAATTGGTGAGCACCAAGAAGAGGTGCTCAAAGACTGGGGAATCGCTTAATAGGCCTCTTTTTGAAGCGCGACTAAGCGGAGGCAGTCATGGGTGCATTACCAGGGACCACGGGGCGACGCCGTCTCTATTTGATGCGTCACGGCTTTGTAGATTACACGTCGCCGGAAGTGCGCGCCGCGCAGGATCCGTCCATTGCCTATTTGACCGACCAAGGTCGAGAAGAAGCGAAAGCCGCCGGGATCGCGCTTTCGGATGTGCACTTGGATGTCGCGTTTCATACCGGTCTTCGACGTACCCAGGAAACGGCGCAAATCGTACTGGCGCAGCACGATCTAACGGCGCCCGAGCTTGAGTTTGAGCCACGGTTCCAGGAATTGCGCTCAGGTCAGTACATTGATTTCAAATCGCCCGAACATCTGGCGGCGACTATGACGTTTCAGTTCGAGCAGGCCGGGACACCGGGGGCGACCTTCCTGGAAGGCGGCGAGAAATTCTCTGACGCCATGGTTCGCATTGAGGATGGTTTGAAGGGATTGCTATCGCGTCCCGGTTGGGCCTCAGCGCTCCTGGTCGCGCATGAAGTGGTCAACCGGATGATCCTGGCCTGGGCGATCGGGGCGCCTTTGGGATCCAGCGCCGCATTCGAGCAAGATACTGGGTGTATCAACATTCTCGATTTCGACCTCGTGCCGGATGAGTCGGGAAATACCAGAATCGAGCGGGCGATGATTAAGGCGGTCAATCTGACGCCGGCCAATTATGTCAAGAATGGGATGAATCTTCGCTCACTCGAAGCCATCTTTACCAAGGCCTCTGAATAGCTGTTCAGAAACCCGGGATTCCGGGACAGAAACATGAATGGAATATGAGATGGCGGTGCAATCCCGTTCATGTTGAATTGCGTATAAAGGTCATGTCGACAGCGACTTCGCCTTTCTGACGAACCACCTGACGACGTCCTTCTTGCTTGACTTAGGCCACTCTCATGAGTGGCCTTTTTTTTGCGCGATATCCTCGGCGCGCCGCATTGCCGCGTTGAGATTGTCTTCCAGTTTCTGACGCAGGGTTTCGCGATCATCATTCTTGTCCGGGATCACTGCAGCACCAAAAACCAGCGCGCCGCGGCTGAATGGATAGGGGATGCGAAATCCATCCCAGGTTTTCAAGCGATGACGCGGTGCTGACACGATGGCATAAGGCAGAATGGGAGCACTCGAGCGTTGTGCCATGATGATTGGCCCATTCTGCGCGATCTCAGCCGGCCCACGTGGTCCATCCGGTGTGATGCAGATGCCGCCGCCTGTCTTCAAAATGCGCAAAGCCTCAGCCAGCGCTTTCATGCCGCCTTTGTCGCGCTTTTTGCGCTTGTGCGTCGAAGATCCTCTGACCGCCTCCAGGCCCAAATGCTTGATCGCCTTGGCGACGGGTTCGCCATCCTTGGACAGAGAGATCAACATCGCGGACCGGGTCTTTTGTTGAGGCCATTTGCGGATGATGCGGTTCCAGCCTGAGGGCAGCAACAGAATGGTTGAGTGCCAGGCCGCGACAATAATATTGGGATATTCGAGCCAGACTTTGAGCGCCTCTTCATCACCTTCCACGGACCAGCGAATGGTGCGATTGCACAGCGCCATATAGGCCCAGATAATCCATCCCAGCAGGGTGGTTACAATGGCGCTACGGAAGATCGCTTTCATGGCGTCGCTGTGTAACCATGATTGCAGGAGCCGGGAAGAGGCTGAATGCAAGTGCGCCCGGCTCTAACGAACCGGGCGCGCTGCACATCAAAGAATTTGAGTGTAGGTTCGTTTACGGCACGTAGACCGTATAGACGACGTCAGCCTGGATTTCACCAGCGCCGAGCGACAAGTCATAAGCGCCGCCAGCCCCTAATGTATAGGTGGCGTCGAAGCGCACTGACTGTCCGGCGATCGTGCCAACAGATGCAGCGGTACGTTGACCACCGACAAAGACAGGGTTGGTGCCATCAACCTGGCTTAGATTTGTGAAGCCAGTAAAGCTGCCCAGAGGGTTCTGAGCATTGGCGCCGAAGGCGATGCCATCATTGCCATTCACGGTGACGTCCATATCGTATCCGATCTGGGCCAAAGTGAAGTCGCCGCTTTG